>NZ_JAALEH010000160.1:0-7220 GCF_011058195.1 Rhodococcus sp. 14C212
CCCCCACACCACCACCCCGGCCGGCACCGCGTCGGCGCGTCCCCAGGCCAGCAGGCGTGACACCCTATCCCCTGGTTCTTCTGTTCAAGAACTTCATCTTTCGTCTGGAAGTACTCACCAACGCGCACGCGCGCGCACTCACACCACAGCCCGATCACAGCCGCGGCCGATCAGCCTGCAACGCACCGCCGCCGCCCTCATCGCCGCGGCCCCGGCCTTGACCCCGCACCACCACATCGGCACGATCTGCGACGTGCTCACACGCGCCGGCATCGACACCAACCGCTGGAGCGGCCGCGACATCGCCCACCACCTCACCCGCGACACCGTCGCCCGCAACTGGACCTGGCCCACCACCAGCGACTTGCATTCCCCCACCGGCTACCTCGCCTGGCGCCTGCACCAGATCGACTGGACCGGCCCCTCCCCCACCGAACACGCCTACACCGCCCGGAAGCAGCGCCTGCGCGAGCACGCCGAACGCGCTGCCACACGCCACCGTCAGCACCAGATGATCGCGAGCGCCGAGCACCGCGCCGCGATGCTCGCCCAGTGCCGCCGCGCACTCCCCACTGCCCGATCCCATACTCCGGTCTCGCCGGCGCGGCACACCGAACCGACCGGAATGTACAGTGCGTGCATCACCACATCGGACAAACCACACGCCGAGGCCCGATTGGGCTAATATCGTGGACAGTCCACTCGTCCCTGTCGACACCGACGTCTCTTCTCCCGCCCGTACGGCACCCTGACAGGATCCAGGATGTGCACTGTCACCGGCGGTTTGAGTAAGAGAATCGGATATCGATACGGTGACAAGTGGATACGATGAATAGGAAAGGATCCGATTGTGGCACTACGCACCATTGTCACCTATTACGACGATCTCGACGGCAAGCCGATCGACGACGGCCTGGCGCAAACCTTCGAATTCACCGTCGACGGAGTCACCTACGAACTCGACCTGCGGCCGGCCAACGCCGACGCCTTCCGTCAAGACCTCACCCACTGGATCACCATCGCCCAACGCCAAAAGCGCGACGCAACCCGGCGACCCCCCACCACCGGCACCCGCAAGCGCCGCAAAACCGTCGCCGGCACCAAAGAACAGCTCGCCGCCATCCGCGCCTGGGCCAAGACCCACGGCTACCAAGTCTCCGACCGCGGACGCATCCCGCAGCACGTGATCGACCAGTTCGAAGCGGCCCACCGCTGACCACCCTCGCCGAGTAACTCCACCGCGCAGGCCCCCGGGCCGCGTCGGCCGCACTTCAGACACCCACTGTCCGCACTCTCCTGTCCGGCCCTACACACGGACACCCTCACCGACGCCCCGCACCGCGGGGCGTCCACACCTCACCGACCCCACATGCGTTGCAATCACCGGGGGCGGTCGACCCAGCACGTGCCGATGCGCCCCTCGCACCCGCGCTCACGACGCCGCACCACAGGGGGCTTACCCTGCCCCCACGCACTACGCCACCGCCATCGCGGGACTTCGAAGCACTCATCGGACATCACCGGCCCGCACACACTCGACATGGATTGGGACGCCATGACCACTCCCGGCACCTACCGTCAGACCGGACGCGCCAGGCAGCAACCGCGACACACCGGCCACCCGGGCGGCACAACATCGCCCGCGCGCAACACCCGCCCGTCCCCGGCCCGATATGACGCCTCCGGTTCGGCCGCGCACCGACCCTCGCGCCCGCACCCCGACGGCCCCACCTACACCGAAGCGATCCATCAGCAACTCTTCAGCGACTTCCGCCCAGCCCGCCGATAGGCAGCAGTCTCGTCGCGGACCATGGATCCACCGAGCCGGCGAGTGGCCGCGTGGGCACTCCGGTGCCCGCCGTACTCACCGATGCGCCCCCTCCCGGGAATGCTCACTCACCGGAAATGCTCACTGCGCATCCGGTTCGTCGACGAGGCGCCGGATATCGTCGAGCAACCGCCCAGCCTCCCCGGTGTCGTCCCCGGTGACGTGCGCGTGGAGATTCAGATAGTTCCGCACCCCGTCGAGCTGGTCCTCGGCACGCTCGGCACGCCGTTGCGCGAACTGTGCCGCGTCGAACAGGCGCTGTGATTCGGTGTCGGCTGCATCCAGTGCCTCGAGCAGCAGCGGATACAGCGCCACCATTTCCTGCACCGTCTCACGCGACAGGTTGCCACTGCCGGAGTCCTGGTAGTTCTGCCAGAGCAGGCGGGCGTTGGCACGCTGCACAGTCGTCAAGGTCATCGCATTCCTCCTGATCCAGCTGTCATCTCCACGTCCTGCTCCCCACGATCTTCCAAGATCACCGTCGATAACAGGAAGGCCTGGACTCCACCTGCAGTGCTCACCACAACGTCTCTGTCGACAGCGCTCCGTCGAGTACGCCCACCCGATACGCGACGGGCTCGGCTGTGCCTAGCCGCGCGTTGACGGGCCCTTCCCCTGCGTGGTCAGTCGGGCTCGGGTGACCACACAATCCCCCATGCGCAAATACATATGTTTCCCCATACCTTGACCCATACATTCTGGAGGCGACGACCTTGCCGTCTCCCTGCGGTCGGCAGCGCTACGCCCGCCACGGCCGGGGAGCGCAGCCCGGATCCGTGTCCACCTGGTCACACCATCGAGACGTCGCACTCCAGGATCGGCCATACGGCTCCACCTGATGCAAGCCTCGACTTCACCCGACCGGACCCACGTCGAGGATCGCCTCACCCCAGGGCACACCGATTTACCGCGGTAAACCGCAGCTTCTTCCCCGCGAAGCAAGCAATGGGCACCTGCCGATAAATCTCGGCTCCGGCTCATAAGTGACGTGCTGCAACGACTCAGCCCCCCAACGGCAGAAGCAGCTTCAGATGCCCACCGCCGCAACCGTCGCCCGCCCCCGCCACGGCACGCACTCCGAACACCATCACCACGATCATCCCGCCGCTACGACGGCCCCGGTATCGCGCTCGGCCGAACCGGCCCGTTCGGGGCACCGCCGAAGTCGCGTCGATCGAGCGGGCGGAACACCGCCCCCGCCGAGACGATGCAGACACCGGTCGGGTGCGCGTCAGGCCGGCTTCCGGGCCCGTCCGAGCACCCGCCGCCGATGCCGCAGCACCAGGACCGTTCGGGCAGCGGCGGCGACCGGTCCGTAGGGCAGGGAGAACCCGACCCAGAACACGGTCTCGACCGGAAGCAGCACCAACGCCACAGCCGCGCCGGCCCGGCGCTGCCGCCACAGCAACGCCCCGGCACCACACTCGGCGACGCAGACCCCCACGAACGCCGACAGCAACGGAACGGTGGTGCTGATCCCGCACCGGTTCTCGAACACACCGTGGCCATAGGTCGGATACCCCAGGAACGTGGCGATCTCGCCGTGCCGAACCAGGTGCACGATCGCGTAAAGCCCCGGCAGCCCGAAACCGATCCCCGAAGACCACGCGAGGACGGCGGCAGATCTGGCCAGCACCTCGTCGCCGCCGGGGCGATACGCAGAACCGAACGCCGTCCCCTCCCTGATCCGCAGAACACGACTGGGCAGGGCTACCAGGGTGGGAAGCAGGGTGCTGCGGCCAAAGCCTCCGTATCTTGCCTGGACATCAGGGTCAGCCAGATATCTGTCCGAGGGTGAAGAGATCGTTGCCCTCCGTCCGCCCGGAAGGAAGCCGCTAGACGACAAAGCCTGCCTCGTGCAGGGCGATGAAAGCGATGGTGATCGCCATCAACGCGTACACGGTCAACATCGCGACTTTGGCGGTTCTCTCGCTCGTGGGCGGAAACACCCGGAGAACCGGTTTCGAATATCCGACCGGTCGACGCTGTTGCGACCGGGACGTGAGTGCGGAAGCGGTGGTTGCAGCGCCGATACGGTACGGCTCCGTCGGATTCGTAGTCATTGCACACATCCTCTCCGCGCCGAACTGGCCTCAATGGTAGGCGCGGGAGACGCCGTGGAGCGCGGATTCTGGACGGGTGCCAGCCGCCTCCGGCGGCCGCATGGGGCACTGAACGGATCGAGGCCCGGCAGTCCCGACACGACTACCGACGAAGGTGGCCGCTACCGTCGGTCGCGCTCGTCCAGGGCGTGTTTCCTACGCCCGGCGGGCAGCACCACGAGACCAGCGCGAGCACCTGACCACCCCGGCCTCGCGGGCCGACGACGAGTCAGCACAGGCCATCGCCGGCCGCATCGAGCACATCCACCGGATCAGCAACGCCCCGTCACGGACGTCCTGGGGCGATTTCGCGCAGCGCTCCGCATCCACTGCCCCCGCGACCATGCTGCTCGCCGAGCTCGACCGCGTCGCCGCCGACCGCCGCGACCTCACCAACCCCGACGCCACCGAATGGACCGCTACGCCCGTTTCCGACACCGAGACCAGGCGCGGCCCCCGGAGAGGACACCGAGGTGGGGACGACCCTGACCAGCAGCCCCGCCGTGCGGGACGTCGCGGTGATGAGTATCGTGCCCAGTAGCACCCGCGTCGTGCAGGCGGCCCGAGAGCCCAGTTCTCTTGTATTCCTTGAACATCGGCACGTTCTTCAGCAGCGGGGCCAACCTGCAGCAGGTGGTCGGGCACCCACACGATGCCCGGGTCGCGGAAGGCGGCCCGAGCCACTGTGCTGCAGGCGCGGCCACCGCCGCAGGAGAGCCGCGCCAGTCGTAGTCGGTCCGGCTCCCACTCAACCGCATGATGTGCACCCGGATCGAGTGGTCCCAGCCGATCCGTTCGGCAATCACCGTCGCCGGCATCGTGGGAACTGTGCCAGCAGCTCCCAGATGCGGGGTTCGAACGGGTCGACGATCGAGCCTGCCTTGGCTCGCTGGTATTTCGGAGGACCGTCGGCGGCCAGCGCCGAGCGGACGGTGTTGCGGGAAATCCCCATCACCCGGGCGATCGCCTTGATCGGCAACCGTTCGCTGCGATGCAGACGACGAATCTCGGCCCAATCTTCCACGGACAACATCCCTTCGTCCCTCCTGGCTCGACTCAAGCCAGGATCGGTGGACAGGGGGTCAAAATTGAGATGCCATACCGTGTTCAGTTTTCACGTGCCGTCGACAGGCGATTCCTCGACGGACACTGAGATGAAGCGTCGAGGCAGACATCGCGACGCGCACATACGGCTCTCAAGATACCGCAGGAGATGGCTGATTTCCGCAAAGAATGGGCCGTCGACGCTCGCGCCGACCGCCCTCGGCAGGCCCTCGACGGCAGCGAATACGAGTGGCGCTTTGGATGCCACCGGGTTCGGGCTTGGGTTTCGCGGGCGACGGTGTACAAATAGGGTTTTTCGCACCGTCTCCTTTCGGGCGTCTTCGGTCTTCGCCTTGCTGATCGCCGGACCCTCCACGTAGACAAACGGAGCCATCCATAGGGCACATCGGCGCGTCGCGTAGGCACCGGGCAGATAGCGGTCAGTTGAGACCGACTCACTTCCCGACTGAAGCGGCTTGGTACGCCTCGACCTTGGCGAGGCCCTCGTCGTAGTCGGTGACGTACTCCCCCGCACCGCGTTCATGGAGTGCGCCGACCGCACTCGGGTTGTACGCCATGAACACCACGTCCGGCCGACCGCTGTGGTAGAAGTGATATGTCTTGTAGCTGCAGCCGTCCGGCGCGTAGTTGTCGTTCCAGGCCAGGCGTGCGACGGGCACGAATCCGGTGGCGGCGTAGAGCTTGGGCAAGACCGTGTCGAAGCAGTCCAACCGTTGGCCGCCGAGCGCGGTGGCCTGCCGCAGCATCGACTGGGCCACGCCGGGATGCGCCCCGTCTTGGTGAGCGAATACGGAGACGACTTCATCGCCTTTGAGCGCGACCCCTGCTGTGCCGTCCTCGGTGACCCGCATTCGCATCCGGGCGTATTCGTCTTCGTCGTAGACGTAGACCGAGGCGGCGAACGGGTTGTTCTCGGTCAACGCGATCATCAGGTGCCGGTACAGATCCGCATCCGAGGGACCGATCACGCACCTCATTTCCGCGCAGGGCACCCTTGACCCGGCACCACCCGAGGACCATGGGAGAGGCACCCGCGGCGCACCGAGGACCGACATGGATGCTCTCGTTGCCTACCCGGGCACCACCGTGGAACGACCACCGTGGACCGCATCGCGGATCCGGGGTACGCGCACGCCGCACGGACCCGGACAACACCGACCGAGTCCTACCTCAATCGAGGCGGTGATCGAGGACGACGTCGACGCGGGGGTGCAGTCCGCGTCGATCGCGGCATTCCCCCGGTGGCGGCCTCGACACGCCGTCCAGGACAGGCGACTCGCGGGGGGCTCAGGATCGGATCAGCGCAGGTGAACGGGAATCTTCAACGATCCGCTTGATTGCTTTCAAGGTTGCGGGAATCCCGGACAGGGCCGCATCACGTCGCACCTCGAGTTGAGCGTCCGCGTCCTTCCCGAACATCTTCTCGAATGCCTGGAAACCCTCCGGCTGGACGGCCCACGATTCGGTGAGCGAGGTGCCGTCCCCCTCGGGCGTCAGGGTGTAACTCCAGCGGACGGCGTTACCCATCACCAGCCAGGTGAACTCGACCGGTTCCTCCGCCGCGACCACCAGCGACTCCGTCTCCCAGATCCTGCCGTCTGCCTCGTTCCGACCACAGAACCAGGCGCCGACCTCGAGACCGGTCGCCGGCGCCTTCCACCACGCAGCGCGACAGATCGGACTCCACTCACCTGTTCGTTCGATCCGGGTCACCACATCCCATACCTGCTGCGGGGTGGCATCGATGCGGATCGACTCGGAATGCGAGTAGCGGCGATCGCGAGCGGTCTGTGCCATCAGTTCGGAACCCTTCCTGACGATTCGAGTGAATCACAGACTCTCACACAGCCGCGGAAAACGAAATCTGATCTCAGGCTTCACATCTGAACACGACGCGCCGGGATAGTACCGAAAGAACGTGGTCTTGCCGATCCCGGCGGCGGCGATGTCCGCGATCGAGGTCTCGGCGTACCCCCGGTCGAGGAACAGGTCGATCGCCGTGGCCTGCACCCGTTCGCGGGACGACTCCGGAGGACGCCCGCCTCTGCTGGTGGTCGTTACACCAGCCGCTCCGTCTAGACCTTGATTTTCGGCACCGAGTGCCGTAAATCTAGTTGAAGGTTGCACAACCGTGGCTGTTGCCTCGGCCGGCCCAGCTGCCACGACCCGCCATCCCCCTGCCGGCGCGTCGTGGAACCCCGGGTCGACAAGCGACCCGCCCGGAC
>NZ_JAALEH010000161.1:0-6969 GCF_011058195.1 Rhodococcus sp. 14C212
TCCCCACCCCCGCCACATCACCGGCCCAGCCCAGACCGTCCACCCCCGGGGCGGCACCAGAGGGTTCCCTCCCGGCAGGGCCGGTGCTGACGGCCGCCGTGTCGCTTCCACCCGCAGCAGCACCGAAACTGGGCCGGCCGGTCGCCCCGTCGAGCGCAGGCCCGCGTGGTGCGGTGTCGACGTTGGCCGCACCCAGCGTGCCTGCGGCCGCGCGCGAGCCGGCGAGGCTCGGGCTCCGGGGCCGCGTCAACGCCCTACTCGGCGCGACACTGCCGCCCAGGCCCTCGTCTCGGGAAGCACGGCTGCGCCAGGCCGCCGCCGTGATCACCGGGCCGCTCCCGGACCGGGCCACGGTCGCGGTGGTCAACGTCAAAGGCGGCGTCGGCAAGACCCCACTCGCCCTCGCCCTGGCCGCCACCGTCGCCACCCACCGCGGGGCCGGCAGCGTCGTGGCCGTCGACCTCGGCGAGGCCGGATCCAGCTTCGCCGACCGAATCGCCACCCCACCCACCGACGAGCAGAACACCCTCAGCCTGCTCACCCAGCTCGACGCGGCCGCCGACGTGCACTCGGCGACCCTGACCCGGTATCTGGCCCGCCAGCCGAGCGGCGAGGACACGCTCGCCGCCGGTACCGACACTGCCCGCGCCTCGAGCTACGACGACGTCGACCGGCTCGCCGCGCTTCTCGGCCGCTACCGGGAGCTGCTGGTGGTCGACACCGGCAACTCCCACCTCGCCGACCGGTGGCGGTGGGCGATCGCGGCCGCACACGCGGTGATCGTGCCCGTGCCGCTGCGCCACGACGCCGCCGCGGCCGCACAACGCACCCTCCACACCATGGCCGCCACTCGTTCCGACGTGCTCACCCGCACCGTCGTGGTCATCACCGACGGCCCCGGGGACGCACCGGTGGTCGAAACCGACGCCGTCGACGCGTTCACCGCCCTCGGGGTGCCGGTGTGCCGGATGCCCTTCGAGCCACGGTTCGCCTCCGGAGACCGCATCACCCTCCGCGGGCTCCGACGCCCCACCCGCGACGCGCTGACCGTCCTCGCGGCCACCGCCGTCGAGCTCATGGCGCCCGGCAGGAACTGACGCCCAGACCCCGGCCCGCTGCCCGAGTCGGATGCCAACACCGGGTCTGACGCGCGCCCCAATCCAAGACCTATCCAGTGCAATCCAATTCATCGCCCGACCCGGGCGACCCACACGAGAGGCATACCCTGTGACGAACACCCCCAGCTCCACCGACAACCGCGCCGCCCGTCGTGCCCGCGCACGCGGCCACCGCCGCACCCACGGCACCCAGGCCGCGACCGTGCTGGCGGTGGCCACCGCGGCCCTTGCCTCTGGCATCGCCCTGGCCCCGTCCGCCCTCGCCGAACCCCTCCAGGGCGGCGTAACCGGCGACAGCACCCAGGACGGCGTCACCGGCGGCACCAGCCAGGGCGGCACCACCACCGCCCCGGCACCGGAGCCCACGCCCGAGCCCGAAACGTCGTCCGTGCCGGACGTCCCCGCCGAGCCGGCGTACTGGGTCGCCCCGCCGGTCGAATACCAGCCGGAGAACGTGCAGTGGCGGCCGATGCCGAACTACGACTACGACACCGACGCCTACCTCCCGCAGGACGAGGTCGCCGTGGAGCCCGTGCCGCTCGAGCAACTCCATCTGCCGACCCCGGTCGCCCCGACCGCGCCGATCATCGCCCCACGCAACAAGGTTCGGTTCGGGGACACCGTGTTCGAGCAGCCGAACTGGGTCTCGGACCGTGACGCCGAGCGCACCAACAACACCTCGGCGGTCATCGAGGCCCAGGTCTCCACCTTCTGGCGGTCGATCGGGGTCGAGACCACCCGCGCCGACCGCCTCGCCGCAGCCCAGATCGCCGGCGGCGCGACCGGCGCCGTGGCCGGGGCGACCGCCGCCGGCGTACCGGCGGCCGTGACCGGTGCCCTGGTCGGCGGCACCATCGGCGGCCTCGGAGGCGCGGCACTCGGCGGAATGGTCCCGACCCCGATCCCGGGGCTGCCGGCGGTCACCACCGGGGTGGCCGGCACCGCGGCCGGCGCGGCGCTCGGGGCGGCCGCCGCCGGGGTTCCCGCTGCGGCGGTCGGTGCGGTGGCCGGGGCCGCGGCCGGTGTCGCGGCCGGCACCAACTTCGGTGCCGGTGACCTCGGGCAGCCGCAGGAGATCGCGGTACCGGACATCGACCACGACGCCGTGGCGGCCCAGACCCAGGACACGCTCGCGCAGTGGGAGAACTCCGGACCCGTCGGCCAGGCGGCGGTCTCGACGGTGCACAACGCTGTCGAGGCCGCGCCGGCGGTCGATCAGCAGGTCCGGGGCGTCGTGGCCACGCAGCCCGGCGGGGAGCAGGTCATCGAGCAGGTCGACGCGGTCCTGACGGACCTCTTCGCCGACGCGACCCCGGGGCTGGCCGGCAACCTGCTGTCGGGCGCTGTCGGGGACGGCATCACCACGCACGGCCACTGACCAACACGAACGGGGTGTACACCATGCGCAGACCGCACGTCGGCCGCCAGCCCGCTCGGCATCCGGCCGTGATCGACCTTCTCCACGGTTCACCCGCCGCGGGTGCGAGCCCCGGCGAGGCAGCCACGCAGTCTGGGGCCGCGGCGCCGGTGCCCCGGCGTTCGAACGCGTCGCAGAACGGGGGAGCGGGCCGGCGGCGCGGGAAGCCACTCGTTGCCGTGCTTGGTGTCGCGGGTGTCGTGGTGGCTGGGGCGGCGGCGATCGGGCACCTGGGTGGCAGTGACAGCGCGTCCCCCACAGTTGCCCCGGCTTCGGCCGCGCCGGTCGACGAGAACGGGGTGCCGATCCTCTCGCTGCCCGAACCGGACCCGGTCGAGGAACCACAGGACACCGCAGGGAAGTGCCGCGCCGATCGCGGCGATCAGAAATCCGGTGCGGGGGTGATTGCGGCGTTCAACTTCGCCTACTACAACCAGCGCAACGGGGAGGCTGCGCGCGCCTTGGCCACCCCCACCTCCACGGTGCAGCCGGGCCCGGAGCTGCAACGGTTCATCGACGCCGTCCCGCTCGGCACCAACCACTGCCAGAAGATCACCGCACTGTCCGACGGGGTGTACCTGGTCGACCTGTCCGTCATGCGCCCCGGACAGCCGGTCGACCGCGGCACCCAGACCGTCACCACCGCCCACCTCGACGGCCGCTGGTACGTCGACGCCTTCACCTGACCTGCAACGAGAAGCCCACGCCCGGCAACGCTTCCGCGCCACCCTTGCAAGCGCCTCGGCGTCCCACCCACCCGGCGCCCAGGGACGGTGCAACCCCACACTCGCATGCCACGGCGGTGCACCACATTGCGGGCAACGACAGCAACCCGGCAATCGGTGCCCGGACCATTGCGCAACCACCGGTGCCCCACCGCAACAACCTGCACTCGCACCGCGTACCCGCCCTCATCGACCGGCACACTTTCGGGAAGGACCACTGTGATCATGACCGATCTTCAACTGCGTGCTGCACGGCTGCAGCTGTATGCACTGATCGCCGCATTGCTGCTCGCCACCGGCATTGCGGCCGGGATCACCACCGGCGCATTCGTGCTGTCGTTCGCGGTGCAACGCGACCTCGCACATCAAGCCGGCATCCCCCAGCACCTGACGTGGCTGTTCCCGGCCATCGTCGACGGCGCCATCCTCGGAGCCACCATCGCCGTCGTTGCCTTGAGCAAGATCGGCGGCACCACCCCAGGCAAGACGTTCTTCACCACACTCGCCGTTGCGGTGGTGTTCATCAGCGTCTACGGCAACGCCTACCACGCCTATCAAGGCGCCGGGAATCTCGAACGCCTCGTTGCGGCCGGCCGCGACCCGGGTTATATGCCCTTGTCGCCGACCGGGGCCGCATTGATCGCCGTCATCCCACCGCTGCTGGTGTTGGCGTTCACGCACGGCATCGGCATCCTCATCAAGGCCATCGGAAACGCCTACACCGACCACAACGCGCTGATGCACGCCCCCGGCGCAACACCTGGCGCTGCACCGGGTGCTTCCGATGATGCGCACGCCGCACCGACACACCTCGCACCAGCGGCGGAGCGTGACCACACCGGCGCCGTCACCTCAACCACAGCCGGCACCGAACATGGTGAGGGCCAGACTGTCGACGACGCTGTTGCAGCTCCCATTGCGCGCCGCAATTGCGTTGCGGCACAACAGAGCATCGACGTTGCGTCCCTGGCAGACGTTGCGCACCTCGTGGCCGCCGAGATCGCCGCCCTCGACGACACCACCGCACCGACCAAGGCACGAGGGCACTCGACGCACCACGACCTGCAGACCACGGAGAACTTGCTCGCCTTCCTCGAAGGCACCGACCTCGATCCGATCGTCAAACAGACCGCCGCACTGAAGATCAACCATCCCGAGTGGACCTTCGCCACCCTGGCCGAAGAGACCGGTGCCAAAGCGGCCAGTACCGCATTACGCCGCTACAAGAAAGCGGAAGGCACCGCCCGTGCAGCCGGATTCACTATCCCGCCGTTACCTGACCTCGATCCCAGCGGCACCGACGCCGATAGTGCGGAGCCCCGGGCCGTGCTGACTGACGCCGGCGCAGTGCTTCGAGTGCACTGAGCTCGGCACCAGCCGGCAGCGACGCAGCGCGGCATGAACGCCGGCCAACGGCCGCGCGGTGCCGACGAACCCTGCCACTGAACTCTCCGATACCGCGGGACTCGGGTGCCAGCCGCAATCGCTGCAACCACCGCATGCATTGCGGTGATCGTGCCGCTGCTGTTCCTGGCCTTGTTGCATCTGTTCACCACGATCGTGCGGGTGCTGGCCGTCGAACGCGGCTGCTACACCGAGGCGGTGCACCACGCGCGCCTGACCGCCCACGAGAAGCAGCACGCGAGCACACCCGAGGCGCCCGAGGTGCACGACCACACCGAGGATGCACCCGTCGGGCACGACGTGCAGTACCCCGGTGCACGCGTGCACACCGAGCCCCCACTCTTGCCGCCCCGCCTGCAACGGTGCAGCCGCGGGACACCGAGCGCTACGGCGAGGGCGCATCCCGGGACTGCGTCGTGCAGGCCCCGGCCCGCCCCGAGGCGCCGCCCGAGCAGACTCTCGCGCCGACGTCCGGTGGCTATCCGCAGACGGTTGCCGGCCTGCGCGAGTTCTTGGCCGGGTGCACGCTGCGCAGCGAGGAGAAGGAGGTGGCGGCGATCCTGCTGGGCCGCCCGCAGCTGACCTATGCGCAGGTGGCCGCCGAGCTGGACGACACCCCGTCCCCGTCGACGGTGTGCCGGCGCTGGCAGCGCTTCAAGAACGCCGCGTACGCCGAAGGCTTCGAGATCCCGCCGGTGGTGCTGCTTCCGCTCGACGCGGTCACCGCACGCGAGGAGCAGTTGGTGTCGGTGTGACCAGGCACCGCCCGGGGATACACACCATGCCGTGCGGGTAGGCGCGGGCGCCGAACGAACCGGTGGTCCTGCGGGGGCGGAGAAAACAGTGACGCCAGGACGGCGCTTCCCCCGCCGTCCTGGCGTCGAGTCCCACCCTAGCAGAGCTGTTCGAACATGTGTTCCCCTGAGCCGGGGGAGTGGTGCGACCATCATGGATGTGGCCCGGTACGAGCGCGCACCGGCGAGATGCCCGGCGGGACATCGCCTCGCCCCGAACCAGGTTCTCGTCGGTTGGATCCCGTGTGACTGCACCCCCGGAGCGACCGGTCACCGCACCTGGACGTGCTGCATCTGCGAGGTCACGATCGGCTCACCGCCCCATGTCGGGCCGCCGCGGCCGGGGGTGCGGTGGTCCTGAAAAGGGGCGAACGCCCCGGGTGCGTTGGGTGCCGGGGCGCTCACCGGGCAGCGTACGACGCCGGTCCGACATCCCGCCGTGGCCCGTGAGGCGGCCTGGGTCCTGTGTAGTGTCGCCCTGGGTCGCGCACGGTCCCCTCCAACGTGCGGGGCCCGCGTGCCCCGGCGGTTCACTCCTTGGGCGCCGGGGCACTGGCCTTTTCTGGGGGGTGCGGCGTCCGTCGTGAGGGTGGCGGCGGGCGGGGCGGTGGTGCCCGGCCGTGTCCAGCGCCGGGGCGGGTCCGCGTGGTTCGGCTGTCCGGGTGTGGTGCGCGGGGAGGTTCCTGTCTGCACGACGAGGCAGGCTCGCCTCGTCGTGCAGCGGCACGCTCGTCCGTGTGCGCGTCTCGGCGCTAGTTGTCGTGGTCGGTGAGACGGTGCTCGAGGAACTCTGCGAGCTCGTGGCGGACGATCTGCGAGCCCCAGCTGCCCCAGGCGGCGTCGAAGGCGTGCCTGGCCCCGGGCAGCTCGACGAGACGGCGGGGGACGCCTGCTTCGGCCAGCCGGCCGGCCAGCAGCACGGACTGCTCCGGCGGCGCGAACTGGTCCCGGCCGCCGTGGGCCAGGAACGTCGGCGGATCCCCGGGCTCGACGTGGGATGTCGGCGAGGCGAGGCGGCGGTCGTCTTCTGCCACGTAGTCGACGTCGCTTCCCGTCGAGTCCTCGACCGAGCTCCCGAGACTCGGCCGCCACCACGGCGCCGGCGTCTCGTTAAGGCGCGTGAAGTCGGTGGGCGGGTAGAACGCGGCCACGGCCTCGACACCGGTGTCGGGGACGTCGCAGCTCGGCGGCAGCTGCGGGTCGCCTGTGGTGTAGGCCGCGAGCAGGGCGAAGTGCCCGCCGGCGGAGCGGCCCATCAGGGCGAGGCGGTCGGGGTCCACGCCGTAGCGGTCGGCGTTCTCCTGCACCCAGCCCACCGCGCACTTCACGTCACCGGTGGCGTCCTGCCAGCGCGGGGGCAGCCCGAGCCGGTAGTCGATGCTGAGGGAGCGTAACGAAATAACTTGTGCTTTCGTATTGCAGCAGTCGATGATGTGTTATGGGTATCGACGCGCAGGTGCGCGGCCAGTTGACCTGCAGGTTCGACGTGCTGCTGCCGCACCTGAACGAAC
>NZ_JAALEH010000162.1:0-6654 GCF_011058195.1 Rhodococcus sp. 14C212
CACCGACCGTCCCCGCCCCGGCAGCCCCGGACCGGCCGAATCCGTCGAATTCGCCGTCCCCGCCGCGCGGTTCGAGGCGCTGCGCCGCCTGGCCGCCGCGCACGACGCCACCGCGTTCATGGCGGTGCACGCCGCCGTCGCCGTGTGGCTGTCGGCGTGGACCGGGGGGCGCGACGTCGCCGTCGGCTCCGGCACCGCCGGCCGCGAGCACCCCGACCTCGAGCCTCTCGTCGGCATGTTCGTCGGCACCGTCGCGCTGCGGCTCGACGTGGACCCGGCCGCGTCGTTCACCGAGCTGCTCGCTGCCGCCCGTCGCGCCGACCTCGACGCCTACGCGCATGCGACGGTGCCGTTCGACCGCGTCGTCGACGCGCTCGGCTTCGCCCCGTTCCAGGTGATGCTCGCCTACGACAACGTCGCGGTGCCCGACCTCGCACTGCCCGGGCTGAGCGTGCGCGCCGAGGAGATCCCGTCCGGCCGTGCCAGGTTCGACGTGGAGATCGCGGTGCGCGAGCTGCCCGACGGCTCGCTGCGCGGACGGGTGATCTACGACGGCGGGTTGTTCGAGCGCGCGACGGTCGCCGCCGCGGTGGCCCGCCTGCACGCGGTGCTCGACGCGGCCGTCGCCGCGCCGCAGGCACCCGTCGGCGATCTCGACGTCGGCGCCCCCGACATCGTCCTGGCTCCGGCCGGGCCGGTGGCGACGCTGCCGGAGCTGCTCGCCGCGCATCCACTGCGGGTGAGCGCGCCGGGCGGCGCACCGATCGAGTTGATCCCGGCCGCAACACCGTTGGCGTGGCACCTGATCGAACGCGGCCTCGGCCCCGAGGACCGGGTGGCGATCCTGCTGCCGCGGTCGGTGGACTCGGTGCGCGCGGTGGCCGCCGTCGCGCTGACCGGGGCGGCGTTCGTGCCCGTCGACCCCGCCCAGCCCGCGGTGCGCATCGCCCGGCTCCTCGCCGACGCCGGGGTGCGGCACGTCGTCGCCCGGTCTGGTACGTCGCTGCCCGACGGTGTCGCACTCGTCGATCCGGACGCGGGATCCGCGCGGTCGGGAGAGATCGCCGACGCCGACCGGACGCGTCCGCTGCGGCCCGACCACGCCGCGTACCTCGTCTACACCTCCGGCTCGACCGGCGCCCCGAAGGGCGTCATCGTCACCCACCGTGGGCTCGCGCCGCTCGTCGCGTCGCTGCGGCGCCGGATGGACCTGGACCCGCAGGCGCGGGTGCTGCACGCCGCGTCGCCCACATTCGACGCGTCGGTGCTCGAATACCTCATGGCGGCCGCGGCCGGCGGCACCCTCGTCGTCGCGCCGCCCGACGTGTACGGCGGCGAGGAACTGCTGGACCTGCTGCGCGCCGAACGGATCACGCACTGGTGGTCGACGCCGGCCGTGCCGGCGCAGCTCGACCCGCGCGGGCTCGACGACCTCCGGGTGGCGACGTTCGGTGGGGAGGCATGGCCGGCCGAGACGGCAACCCGCTGGGCGCCCAGCCGGACCTTGCTCAACGGCTACGGCCCCACGGAGACCACCGTCTTCGCCACGATGAGCGCGCCGCTGCGTGCCGGGCAGCGCCCGCCCATCGGCACCGCGCTCGACGGTGTCACCGCGCTCGTGCTCGGCCCGCGGCTGCGGCCGGTGCCCGTCGGCGTGGTCGGCGAGCTGTACCTCGCCGGGCCGGGCCTGGCCCGCGGCTACCTCGGGATGCCGGGCCTGACCGCGAGCCGCTTCGTCGCGTCCCCATTCGGCGGCGGTCGCATGTACCGCACGGGTGACCTGGTGCGCTGGACCGGTGTGTCCTTCGGGCGGCCGGAGCGGCACGAAGGACACACCGGCGGCGGAGCCGCCCTCGAGTTCGTCGGGCGCGCGGACCATCAGGTCAAGCTCCGCGGGTTCCGCATCGAGCTGGGCGAGATCGACGCCACCCTCACCGGGCATCCGGCGGTCGCCGCCGCCGTCACCGTCGTGCGCGGCGAGGCGCTCGTCGCGTACGTGCACGGCCCCGCCCGTCTCGACCCGGCCGAGCTGCGGGAGTTCGTCGCCGCACGGCTGCCGCGGCACATGGTGCCCGCCGCGGTCACCGTCCTCGACGCGCTGCCGCTGACGAGCACCGGCAAGATCGACCGCGCCGCGCTGCCCGAGCCCACCGCGGCGTCGGACCGCCCGACCGCCGGATATCGCAGCGCCGCCGAGGAACTCGTCGCCGGTGTCGTCGCCGACCTGCTCGATCTGCCCGGCGTCGCCGCCGACGACGACTTCTTCGCGCTCGGCGGCAACTCGCTGCTCGCCACCCAGCTCGCCGCGCGGCTCGGCGCCGTCGCCGGTCACCGCGTCGGCGTGCGGGAGATCTTCGAGCACCCCACCGTCGCCGGCCTCGCCGCCGCCGTGTCCGATCCGCTTGCCGGCGAACGCCTTCCGCTGTTGCCGACCGGCGGCAGCGGTCCGGTGCCGCTCGCGCCGGCGCAGCAGCGGATGTGGCTCGCCAACCGGCTCGACGTCGCCGACGCCGCCCCCGGCGACCACGTCGCGTTCGCCGTCGATCTCGCCGCCGGCACCGACCTGGACGCCCTCGCGGCTGCCGCCGCGGACGTGATCGCCCGGCACGCCGTGCTGCGCACCGTGCATCCTGACGGCCCGGACGGGCCGACGCAGCAGGTGCTGCCCGCCGTCGCGCTCGACCTCGCGCCGCGCGCCACACCCGCCGACCTCGACGACGCCCTCGCCGACTTCGCGCGCACCGGTTTCGATCTCACCGTCGACCCGCCGCTGCGCACCCGTCTCTACCGCACCGGTGCCGGCTACACCCTCGCGGTGGTGTTGCACCACATCGCCGTCGACGGGCTCTCGCTGCTGCCGCTCGGCCGCGACCTCGCCGTCGCCTACGCCGCCCGGCGCGACGGGCGCACCCCGGCGTGGCCGCCGCTGCCCGTCACCTACCGCGACTACGCCCGCTGGCAGCACACCCTGCTCGGCGACCCGGCCGACGCCGACAGCCTCGCCGCCCGCCAGCTCGCGCACTGGACCCGCACCCTCGCCGGCGCGCCGCCGCTGCTGGCCCTGCCCACCGACCGTCCGCGCGGCCACGGCGACGGCACCGCCGGGAGCGTGCGCTTCTCGGTGCCCGCCGAACTGCACGCCGCCGTCGACAAGCTGGCCCGCGCCCACGACGCGACGACGTTTATGGTCGTGCACGCCGCGCTGTCCGTGCTGCTCGCGACCCTGGCCGCCACCGAGGACGTCACCGTCGGCACGCCCGTCTCCGGGCGGGTCGACCCGATGCTCGACGACGTGGCCGGCATGTTCGTCGGCACCGTCGCGCTGCGGCTGGCCGTGCCGGCCCGCGCGACGTTCGCCGAGCTGCTCGCCGACACCCGCCGCGTCGACCTCGACGCGTTCGCGCACGCCGACGTGCCGTTCGACCGTGTCGTCGACGCCCTCGGCGCCTCCGCGTCGCGGCACCACCCGGTCTTCCAGGTGATGCTCGCCCACGAGAGCTTCGCACTGGACGGCCTCGACCTGCCCGGCGTGACGGGGGTGCGCGAGATGTCCACCGGCACGGCACGATTCGACCTCGAGGTCACCGTCCGCGAGAACCGCTCCGCCGCCGGCACCCCCACCGGGCTCGACGGGGTGCTCACCTACAACCGCGGCCTCTTCGACCACGACACCGTCGCCGCGTGGGCGCCGTTCCTGCTGCGCATCCTCGACGTGGTCACCGCCGACCCAGCCGTCGCCGTCGGCGGCATCGACCTGCTCGGCCCCGACGGCGACGCGTCCGCACCCCGGACGGGCCCGGCGACGGCCACGCTGCCCGAGCTCGTCGCCGAGCAGGCGCGCCGCCGGCCGGATGCGGTCGCGCTCACCCACGGCGACGACGCCCTGACCTACGGGCAGCTGCACGCCCGCTCCGGGGCGCTCGCCGCGCTGCTCGCCGAGCGCGGGCTCGGCGTCGAGGACGTCGTCGCCGTCGCGCTGCCGCGCTCGCTCGACCTGGTGGTGGCGATCCTCGCCGTCGCCCGCGCCGGCGCCGTGTACCTGCCGCTGGACGTCACGCACCCGCCCGCGCGGCTGCGGGCCCTGCTCGACGACGCCGCCCCCGCCGCGGTGCTGTGCGACACCGGGTTCGCGGCCGACACCGATGTGCCTCTCCTGCACGTCGATGCGCCCGAGGTTCGACAACGCCTGGACGCCGGCGCCGAGTTCGACGCGGCCGTGCCCGCCGGTGCCGGCGCGTACCTGATCTACACTTCCGGCTCCACCGGCACCCCCAAGGGCGTGCTCGTCGGGCACGAGGCCGCCGCGGCGGTGTTCGCCGCCACCACCGACTTCGGGTTCGGGCCACGCGACGTGTGGACCCTGTTCCACTCACCGGCGTTCGACTTCTCGGTGTGGGAGATGTGGGGGGCGCTGACCACCGGCGGGCGGCTCGTCGTCGTCGACCACTACACCGCCCGCGACCCCGGGGCGTTCGCCGCGCTGCTCGACGGCGAGGGCGTCACCGTCCTCAACCAGACCCCCACCGCGTTCGGCCAGCTCGCCACCGTCGACACCGCGCTGCCCACGCTGCGGCTGCTGATCTTCGGCGGCGAGGCCCTCGACCCCGGGCGGGTCCGGCCGTGGCTCGCCGACCGGCCGCACGTGCGCGCGGTGAACATGTTCGGGATCACCGAGACCACCGTGCACGTCACCCGCGGCCCCGCCGGCGAGCCCGGCGTCGGGCGGCCGCTGCCCGGGGTCGACGTGCAGACCCTCGACCGGTCGCTGCGGCGCACCCCGCCCGGCACCGTCGGCGAACTCCACCTCGCCGGAGTGCAACTCGCCCGCGGCTACCGCGGCCGCCCCGGGCTGACCGCCACCCGGTTCGTCGCCGCGCCCGGCGGCGCCCGCCGCTACCGGACCGGCGACCTCGGCCGCCGCGGCCGCGACGGGGTGCTGCACCACCGGGGCCGCGCCGACGACCAGGTCGAGCTGCGCGGTTACCGCATCGAACCCGGCGAGATCGAGGCCGCGCTGTTGCGCTGCGAGGGCGTCACCCAGGCCGTGGTGGTGCTGCGCGACGACCGGCTCGTCGCCTACCTCGTCGGCGGCTCACCCACCGGGGCGCTGCGCGAGTTGCGCCGCACCCTGCCCGACTACCTCGTGCCCGCCGCGGCCGTCGCGCTGGACGCGTTGCCGCGCACCGCCAACGGCAAGCTCGACCGCGCGGCCCTGCCCGCGCCCACCGTCGCCCCCACCGGCGGCCTCGCCCCGCACGGGCCGCTCGAGGAGCTCGTCGCCGAGGTGTACCGGGAACTGCTCGGCGTCGGCCCCGTCGGCGCCGGCGACGACTTCTTCGACCTTGGTGGCAACTCGCTGCTCGCGACCCGCCTCGCCGGGCGTCTCGCCGGCATCGCCGACGTCGACGTCACCGTCCGTGATGTGTTCGACGCCGCCACCGTCGCCGACCTCGCCGCGCTGCTCGCCGCCCGTGCCGGCACCGGCCGTCGCCGCGCGCCGCTCGTCGCGGCCGGCGACGACGCCCCGGCGCCGTTGTCGCCGGCGCAGCAGCGGCTGTGGTTCGTCAACCGGCTCGACCCCGGATCCGGCAGCTACAACCTGCCGTTCGCGGTGCGGCTCGACGGCCGGCTCGACGTCGCGGCGCTCACCGCCGCCGTCGCCGACGTCCTCGCCCGGCACCGCACCCTGCGCACCGTGTACCCCGACGCCACCGCGCAGGTGGTGCGGCCCGTCGCGCGGCCCGGACTCGCGCCCGTCGCCGTGCCCGCCGAGGGACTCGACGAATTCGTCCGCGAGTTCGCCGCCCCCGGCTTCGACCTCACCCGCGAGACGCCGGTGCGGATGCGGCTGTACCGGCTCGCGCCGCGGCGGCACGTGCTCGCGGTGGTGGTGCACCACATCGCCGCCGACGAATGGTCGCTCACCCCGCTGCTGCGCGACATCGTCGACGCCTACACCGCCCGGCTCGCCGGGCAGGCGCCGCGGTGGGCGCCGCTGCCGTTGCAGTACACCGACTTCAGCCGCTGGCAGCGCACCGGCGCCGACGAACAGCTCGCGCACTGGACGCGCGTGCTCGCCGGGCTGCCCGACGAGGTGACCCTGCCCGGCGACCGGCCGCGGCCCGCGCGCCCTACCGGCCGCGGCGCCACCCACCGGGTGACGGTGGATCACGTCGTCGCCGAGGGTGTGTCGCGGCTCGCGCGGGACGGTCGTGCGACGACGTTCATGGTGCTGCACGCGGCGCTGGCCGTGTTGCTGGCCCGGCACGGCGCCGGCGACGACATCGCCGTCGGCACCGTCGTCGCCGGGCGCGGCGACCCGCAGCTCGACGACCTCGTCGGCATGTTCGCCGGCACCCTCGTCCTGCGCACCCCCGTCGACCCGGACGCCACCTTCGCCGACCTGCTCGCCGAGGTCCACGCCCGCGACCTCGCCGCCTACACCCACCCGGACGCGCCGTTCGAGACCCTCGTCGAACGCCTCAACCCCGCCCGCAACCCCGCCCGGCACCCGCTGTTCCAGGTCGCCCTGTCGCTGCGCCGCCCCACCGTCGACGCGTTCGAGCTGCCCGAGCTGACCGCGCGGGTGCTGCCGGTGGCCGACGAGCACGCCAACTTCGACGTCCAGCTCGTCGTCACCGAGACCGGCACCGG
>NZ_JAALEH010000163.1:0-6569 GCF_011058195.1 Rhodococcus sp. 14C212
CGGCGGCACGGCGCGACAGCCTGCCGTCGGCTCGGCGCCGGACCATGTGGATGCTCCCTTTCCCGGTCGGTGATCGCGCTGAGAGTAGCCGCCCGAAACGCCCGGATCACGACCATGGCGCGTTGTGACGGTGGGCACAGTGGTTTGATTTGATGTCGTGTTGGGGTCCTATCGAGCCGTCGCGGCGACGTTGCGCAGTCGTTGGCCGCTCTATATGGCCTCCATGGGCGCCTCGAACCTGTTCGGCGCGCTGCTGGTGTTCGCATTCGTCCGCTACGGCATCCCGCTGTCCGAGAACGAGAACATCATCGCGGACCGCGTCCGCAACTTCGCGGTGTTCGCGGTGTATCTGGTGTTCGCGGGGATCGTGAGCCTGACGGCCGCGGCCCTGATGCTGCGGTCGGTGGTGCGGTGGCAGCTGCGCGGCGGTCCACCCACTCGGTCCGAGCAGATGTCGGCGCTGCACGCGCCACTGCGTCAGGCGATCGTGCACCTGGTCCTGTGGATCCTCGGCGGCGTGCTGTTCGTGTTCCTCACCGCGGAGGAGATGCCGGAGCTCGCCGTGGCGGTGGCGATCACCGTCGCGATGGCCGCGACGAGCACCTTCGGCTTCACCTACATGCTGGGCGAGCGGATCCTGCGGCCGGTCGCGGCGCGGGCCTTGAGCGAAGGGGAGTTCGACCGGACCCTGGCGCCGGGCGTCGGCACCCGCCTCGCCATGACGTGGGGGCTCGGCACGCTGATGCCGGCCGGCGGCATCGCGCTGCTGTGCGTCACCCAGCTGACCACCGACGTCGAGTTCCCGCCGGACGCGATGGCGTGGGCGGTCCTCGCGCTGTCGATCATGGCGATCGGCCTGGCCGGGGTGCTGTCGTCGCTCACCGCGGCCCAGATCTCCGATCCGGTCAAGCAGCTGCGCTGGGCCATCGAACGGGTCCAGCGCGGCGCGACGGACGTGCAGGTCGAGGTGTTCGACGGCAGCGAGATCGGGCGCCTGCAGGTCGGCTTCAACCGGATGATGGCCGAGTCCGACGAGCGGCGGCGGCTGCGGCAGTTGTTCGGTCAGCACGTCGGCGAGGACGTGGCGCGCCGCGCCCTCCAGTACGGCACCGAGCTCGGCGGGGAGACCCGCTACGTCGCGGTGCTGTTCGTGGACATGGTCGGCTCGACGGCGACGGCGGCCGAACGCCCGCCCGGCGAGGTCGTCGAGCTGCTCAACGAGTTCTTCCGGGTCGTGGTGGACGTCGTGGACCGGCACCACGGGTTCGTCAACAAGTTCATGGGCGACGCGGCGCTGGCGATCTTCGGCGCTCCGCTGGACCGTCCCGACGCGCCCACCGCCGCGCTCGCGGCGGCCCGGGAACTGCGGTTCGCTCTCGACGAGATCACCGATCTCGACATCGGCATCGGGGTCTCGGCGGGACTGGCGGTGGCCGGTAACATCGGCGCGGCCGAGCGGTTCGAGTACACCGTCATCGGCGATCCGGTGAACGAGGCGTCGCGGCTGACCGAGCTGGCGAAGCTGCGTCCGAGCCGGGTGCTCGCGTCGTCGAGCGCGCTGTACTTCGCCGACGACGAGGAACGCGCCCACTGGGAACTCGGCGACGAGGTGCAGCTGCGCGGCCGGCGCCGGGTGACGCATCTCGCCTGGCCGGTGCGGTATCCGGACTCGGGCCACGACGAGTGACGGACGGCCGGGGCCCCCGGCGACGAAAAGGACGATCCACCCTCCGGGCAGCTTGGCTACGCTGAATCCTGTGGCGCAGCCCCGACGTGACCCGCCCGCACCCGACGCCGCGCGGCGCCGGGGCCGCTTCGGGTGGGTGAAGTGGCTGCTCGCCGTCGCCCTCGTGGCCCTGCTGGTGGTCGAGGGCATCTACCTGTGGCCGACGCTCAGCGACTCCTGGCGCGCCCTGACCGAGCTGCACTGGGGTTGGCTCGCCGCGTGCATCGTCGCGCAGGCCCTGTCGCTGAGCGGCTTCGCGGAGGTGCAGCGGCGGCTGCTGCGTGCCGGTGAGGTCGTCGTCGGGCACCTGCGCTCGGCGTCGGTGATCTATGCGAGCACGGCGATGGCGGTGACGTTGCCGGCCGGTCCGGTGTTCTCCACCGCGTTCACCTACCAGCAGACCCGGCGCTGGGGTGCGACGCCGGTGGTGGCGTCGTGGCAGCTGGCGGTCTCGGGAGTGATCGCGGCGGTGACCCTCGCGGCGGTCGGCGTGGGCGGGGCGTTCGCGGTGGGCACGCGGGTGAGCCCGGTGACGCTGGTCCTGTCGGTCGCCGGCGTGATCGCGCTGGTCGTCGCCGTCCGGTACGTCTCCCGGCATCCGTCGTCCGTCGAGTCGGCCGGGGAATGGGTCCTCGCCCGCGTCAACCGCCTGCTGCGCAAGCCGGCGGACACCGGGATGGAGAAGTTCGAGCAGGTCCTCGGGCAGATCGAGGCGGTACACCTGGGTCGCCGCGACGGGCTCGCGACGATCTGCTGGTCGGCCGTGCACCGGGTCTTCGATGTCGCGTGCCTGGGGTTCGCGTGCTGGGCGGTGGGCGGTGAGCCGTCGCTGCCGGGCCTGCTGATCGCGTTCGCGGCGGCCAAGGCGGTGGGGAGCATCCCCCTGGCGCCGGGCGGGCTGGGATTCGTCGACGGCACGCTGATCGCGACCCTCACCGCGGCGGGGATGAGCGCCTCACAGGCCCTGGCAGCCGTGTTCGTGTACCGGGGCGTCAGCTTCATCCTGGTCGCGCTGGTCGGCTGGACGGTGGTGGCCGCCAAGTTCCGGTCGAGCCAGCACGACGAGCACATCGACGCCGATCTCGAACGTGAGGAGCACGCCCGTTCGGTGCTCGAGCGACGGCGGGGTCGGGCCGCGAGCGAGGGCACCGCCCTGCCGGAGTGACGAAGTGTGATCCACCTCACATCTCAAGTAGTTGCGGAATCAATCATTCGATGCGATCGTTGTGCACATCGAAGGTTGAAACTTCAACCAAGACTCGACTCGGAGGAGCACCCATGACGACCGCAACCACCACCTTCCCCGGACTCACCGCCGGCACCTGGGCCATCGACTCGGTCCACTCCACCGTGGGCTTCACCGTCCGCCATCTCGTCGTGAGCAAGGTGCGCGGCACGTTCAACGACTTCTCCGGCGCGATCACCGTCGCCGAGGACGGCACCCCCGCCGTCGCCGCCGAGATCCAGGTCACGTCCATCGACACCAAGAATGCCGACCGCGACGCCCACATCCGCTCCGCCGACTTCTTCGACGCCGAGCAGTTCCCCACCGCGACGTTCACGTCCACCGGCGTGCGCGCCGCCGGCAGCGACTATGTCGTCGACGGTGAGTTCACCCTGCACGGCGTCACCAAGCCGGTCGAACTGAAGCTGGAGTTCAACGGCGTGAACCCGGGCATGGGCCAGGGCCCGGTCGCGGGCTTCGAGGCCACCACCGTTCTCAACCGCAAGGACTTCGGCATCTCGATCGACATGCCGCTCGAGGGCGGCGGCGCCGTTGTCGGCGACAAGATCACCATCAACCTCGAGATCGAGGCCGGTCTGCAGGCCTGATCCGCCGCACCCGCACGACATGCGAGCGCTCTCCGTCCCGGAGGGCGCTCGCTTTCGTCGGCGACCTACGCTGGACGACGTGAAGAAGTACGCACCGGCCCTGCTCGACGTCGTCCTGGTCATCGTGTTCGCCGCCCTCGGGCGCGCAAGTCACGACGAGGGGCTGACGCTGGCGGGACTGGCGAACACCGCGTGGCCGTTCCTCGGCGGCCTCACCGTCGGATGGCTCGCGACGGCGGCCCTCTACAAGGAGAAGTTCGATCCGTGGCTGGTCGTGCCGACCGGCGTGATCGCCTGGGTGTCCACCGTGATCGTCGGGATGCTGCTGCGCGTGGTCACGGGGCAGGGCACAGCCGGTTCGTTCATCGTCGTCGCGTCGATCGTGCTGGGCGTGTTCCTGCTCGGCTGGCGCCTGCTCGCCGGGCTGTGGCTGCGGCGTCGCGTCGACGCCGCCTGACCCCGCTCCCGCGGAGGGGAACCTCCGGACCCCCGAAAGCCGCGCGCCGGATGTGGCCGCGGTGTCAGAGTGTCAGCCATGAGCGAGACCGCCGCGCCCCCCGATCGGACGAAGGAACGCACCTTCTTCGGTCAGCCCTTCGCGCTGGCCAACCTGTTCGGTGTCGAGATGTGGGAGAGGTTCTCCTTCTACGGCATGCAGGGCATCCTGATCTATTACCTGTACTACTCGGCGGCCGACGGCGGACTGGGGATCAGCGAACTCGCCGCCACGTCGATCGTCGGCGCGTACGGCGGCACGGTCTATCTGTCGACGATCCTCGGCGCGTGGATCGCCGACCGGCTGCTCGGCTCCGAGCGCACGCTGTTCTACAGCGCGATCCTCATCATGCTCGGCCACATCTCCCTGGCGCTGCTCCCCGGTCTCGGCGGCGTGGCGGTGGGCCTGGTGTTCGTCGCCGTCGGCAGCGGTGGCCTCAAGGCCAACGCGACCTCCCTGGTCGGCGATCTCTACGACGAGCAGGACACCCGGCGCGACGCCGGCTTCTCGATCTTCTACATGGGGATCAACCTGGGTGCGCTGATCGGCCCGCTCCTCACCGGCTGGGCGCAGACCGAGCTGGGCTTCCACTACGGCTTCGGCCTGGCCGCCATCGGCATGGCACTCGGCCTGATCCAGTACACCCTCGGCCGCAAGCACCTGCGCGGGATCGGTGCCACGCCGCCGCACCCGCTGCCCGCCGACCGGCGCACCAGGGCCGCCGGCACCGCCGTCCTGGCCGTCGCGCTGATCGCGGCGCTGTTCGCCACCGGGCTGGTCACCGTCGACAACCTGTCGGACGTCGTGGTCGCGGCGACCGTCGCCGCGTCCGTCGTCTACTTCGTCGTGATCCTGTCCAGCCGGCAGATCACCGCCGTCGAACGCAGCCGGGTGATCAGCTTCATCCCCATGTTCCTGGCCAGCGCGGCATTCTGGTCGCTGTTCCAGCAGCAGTTCACCACCGTCGCGGTGTACGCCGACAAGAGGCTCGACCGCAACCTGTTCGGCTGGGACTTCCCGCCGGCGTGGGTGCAGTCGATCAACCCGGTGTTCATCATCGTGTTCGCGGGCGTGTTCGCGGCCGTCTGGACCCGGCTCGGCCCGCGGCAGCCGTCGTCGCCCGTGAAGTTCGCGATGGGCACCGTGATCATGGGCATCGCGTTCCTGTGCTTCATCCCGATGTCCGGCGGCGGCCCCAACAGCGCCCCCCTGCTCGGCCTCGCGGGCATCCTCCTGCTGTTCACGTTCGCGGAGCTGCTGCTCTCCCCCGTGGGCCTGTCGCTGGCGACGAAACTGGCCCCGCGCAACTTCCACACCCAGATGGTGGCGCTGTTCTTCCTGTCGGTAGCGCTCGGCACGGCCATGGCCGGGACCCTCGCCAAGTACTACGACGAGGCGAACGAGAAGCCGTACTTCGCCTGGGTCGGCCTCGGCTCGATCGCGATCGGCGTCGTGCTGGCGCTGCTGTCACCGTGGATCCGGCGGATGATGCGCGGAGTGCACTGACCGGTTCTCACCGCACGGCCAGCCACACCGCGAGCCCGAGGCCGGCGAGCGCGACCGTCACCCGCAGCACCTCGGGTGGGATGCGCCGGACGACGGGCGGCCCGCACCAGCCGCCCGCGACGGCGCCGAGCGCCATCGCGGCGGCCGCACCCCAGTGCACGGGGCCGAACACGGCGAAGCCGATCGCGGCGACGAGGTTGGCGACCCCCAGCAGGTAGCTCTTGAGGACGGTGGCGCGCCAGATGTGCTCGGAGGTGCAGATCAGGGTGAGTGCGAGGAAGACGACACCCGCACCCGCCCCGAAGTAGCCGCCGTACACCGCCACGACGAACAGCAGCGCCGAGTACGTCCGGGGCAGGTCCCGGCTCCCGGACAGGGCGCGGATCCGGGGCTGGGCCAGCAGCGCGAGCGAGGCGAACGCGACCATGTAGGGCACGACCGTCTCGAAGGACCCCGCGGGCGCCCACATCAGGACGACGGCACCGACGAGTCCGCCGAGCGCCGAGTACAGGGTCCACCGCCACAGCCGCGGGCCGGTGTCGACGACCTCGCGGGTCGAGTTGGCGAGCGCCCCGACGCCGACCCCCACCATCGCGACGGTGTTGGTGACGTTGGCGGCGACGGGCGGCAGCCCCGCGGCGAGCAGCGCGGGGTACGACACGATGGACGCGAGGCCGGTGACGAACCCGATGAGCCCGGCGAAGAACCCCGCGACCGCGAGCAGCAGCAGGTCGACAGGGGTCACGAACGACAAACGTACCGGGGTCCGCTTCGGCCGGTCCGCCGAGGGCGGCGGCGGTCAGCGGTCGGCGGGCGGCTTGCCCAGCTCCCGCAGGAACATGTCGGCCATCTTCACCGCGCGGTCTCCGCCGTCGGCGTTGGCGACGAACACCGCGAACGCCAGGTCGCCGGTGTACCCGTAGAACCAGCGGTCGTCACCGCTCGCGGCCGCGATGCCGGACAGACCGGGGTGCCCCTTCAGCAACGACGCCGGGCCGCTGCGCACGT
>NZ_JAALEH010000164.1:0-6538 GCF_011058195.1 Rhodococcus sp. 14C212
CCTGGCCGACCTCGAAGCTCACGCGCTGGTTCTCCTCGAGGGTGCGGAAGCCGCCGCCCTGGATCTCGGAGAAGTGCACGAAGACGTCCGCGGAGCCGTCGGCGGGGGCAATGAAGCCGAAGCCCTTTTCGCCGTTGAACCACTTCACGGTACCTTCAACCATTTTCAACCTCATACATCTCGGAAAGCCTTGTGGCCTTCATCTTTCGTCGAACGACACGACGTCGCCCGGGCCTGTCACTCGACGGCTGAGAAAGATTCCGTGGGAATTTCGCATCCGCTCGCAACTAGAAATGTGCGAGGGGTAAACCACGAACACACTACCTAACGACCGTGTACCAGTAGATCACAGATCCAACCGTCTGCCAAGCGCTGCGACGGAACCGCCCGGCGCCGCGCCGTCACTGCGTGCCGGCGATCCGCACGAAGGCGGCGGCATCCAGCTTCTCCCCCCGCGTCGACGGATCGATCCCGGCGGCGAGCAGGCGTCGCTCGGCCTCCGCGGCCGAACCGGCCCAGCCGCTCAGCGCTGCCCGCAGCGTCTTGCGGCGTTGCGCGAACGCGGCATCGACGACGGCGAATACCCTGCGACGGTGCCCCTCGTCCGTGGGCCAGGGTGGCTCGGCGTAGCGGTCGATGCGCACCAGCCCTGATTCCACCTGGGGCACCGGCCAGAACACGGCCCGGCCGACCGACCCGGCGCGACGGACGTGGCCGAAGAACCCGGCCTTGACACTGGGCACGCCGTACACGCGACTCCCGGGTGGGGCGGCGAGCCGATCGGCCACCTCGGCCTGCACCATCACCAGAGCCGTGCGCAGCGAGTCGAATTCGGCGAACATGTGCAGCAGCACGGGCACCGCGACGTTGTAGGGCAGGTTCGCGACGAGCGCCGTCGGGGCGGCCGGCAGGTCGGTCGGGTACACCCGCATGGCGTCCTTCAGGACGACGTCGAGCCGATCGGCGAGGTCGGGTGCGCGGTCGGCGACCGTCGCGGGCAGGCGTTCGGCGAGCCTGGGATCGATCTCCACGGCGACGACGCGGTCGACGACGTCGAGCAGGGCGAGCGTCAGCGAGCCGAGACCCGGGCCCACCTCGAGCACCACGTCGTCGCGGCCCACGCCGGCGACCGAGACGATGCGGCGCACCGTGTTGGCGTCGTGCACGAAGTTCTGGCCGAGCTGCTTGGTCGGCCGGACCCCGAACTCCTCCGCGAGGGCGCGCACCTCGGCGGGACCGAGCAGGGCGGCACGACCGCGGGGGGTCACGTCGGAACCGTCGCGGGGGGTCGAGCCGGGGTGGCCGGGTGAGTGGTCTGGCACGTGCCGAACCTAACGCACGCCGATGCGGGACGAGCAGGACGGCCACGCTCCCCAGCCCTGGGCGCGCTGCATCCGGCTCGCGACGGCGATCTGTTCTTCCCGGGTGGCGAGGTCGGCGCGGGGCGCATACGTCAGGCCGCCCTGGCGCTCCCAGGTGCTCTGGTCGAACTGCAGGCCGCCGTAGTAGCCGTTGCCGGTGTCGACGGCCCAGTCGCCGGTGGCTTCGCACTGCGCGAGGGCGTCCCAGGCGTCGCCGTTCTCGACGGGCGGAACCTCGGTTCCCGGCTTGGCGCCCACGCGCACGATCCGCGGCTGCGCCGGGGTGGTGACGACGGCGTCGATCTGGTCGCGGGTGGTCTCGACGCCGTCGACGGTGGTGACGGCGAAGGTGACATCGTGCACGCCGGGCACGCCTGGGTTCTCGACGACCGTCCGGCTCATGTTCATCGTGGGGTCCTCGATGCGCTGCTCCGGAGGCGCGAGCGGCTGGGTCTCGGTGACCCGGACCGTGCGCTGGCGGGTGATTCGGATCTCGAGGCCCTCGGTCAGCGCCGCATCGACCGCGGGCACCACCGAATCGGCCTGCTCGAGCGCCACCCCGTGCGCGGCCAGGAACTCCCCGACCGTCGGCGCGGCCATCCGCACCTCCACCGCCGGCGCACCGCCGTCGAGCAACCGCACCGTCTTCGGGCTCACCACGTCGAGCTCGGCGCCCTCGAGCGGCAACCGGTGCGACCGCGACGCCGAGGTGTACACATCCGCCGCCAGCTCGAACTGCGCCAGCGCCTCGTCCACCGTCGTCGCCGTCGTCCACACCGTGCGCTCGGCACCGTCGACGCTCAGCTGCACCTCCCGCGCCCGCCGCAGCACCACCGTGTCCCCGTCCGACACCTCGGCGTCGACGGCCGGGGCCACCACGTCGCGCTCACCGACCGGGTGGCCGGCGTGGGCGAGGACGGCTCGGACGTCGGTGCCCATGGTGCCCAGGGTGAGCCGGTCCCCGTCGACGTCGATCGTCACGGTCTTGTGCCGGGCGAGCGCCGTCGCGGCGCCGGCCACCAGGGTGGCCAGGAGCGCCGCGACGACGACGTACAACAGCACGGAGCGCGAGGTGTTGATCTTCGTCAGTGGGGACACAAGCCGTATTTCTTACCGCAGGCCCATCTTGCTGGTGCATGCCGGCCAGGCTCCCCAGCCCTGCGCGGCCTGGACCTTCTCGGCGACGGCGATCTGCTGCTCGCGGCTGGCCAGGTCGGCGCGCGGCGCGTACTGGGTGCCGCCGAACGCGGCCCAGGTCTGCTGGGTGAACTGCAGACCGCCGTAGAAGCCGTTGCCGGTGTTGATGGCCCAGTTGCCGGTGGCCTCGCACTGTGCGAGGGCGTCCCAGGTGGAGGCACGTCCGGAGGCGGGCGCGGCCGGCTTCGGCTTGGTGCCGACGCGGACGATCGCCGGAGCCGGCTCGCGGACGGTGGTCGAGGCCTTCTCGGTGCGGCCGACCTCGACGCCGTCGATCGTGTGCACGTCGAAGGTCACGGTGCGCTCACCGGGAGCACCCGGGTTGTCGAGCGCGGTCTCACCCTCGGTCATGTTCGGGTCGTCGACGCGCTGCTCGGGCGCGGGCAGCGGCTGGTTCTCGATGCGGGTCTCGATGCGGTCGCGGGTGATGCGGATCTCGAGGCCCTCGGTCAGCGCCGCATCGACCGCGGGCACCACCGAATCGGCCTGCTCGAGCGCCACCCCGTGCGCGGCCAGGAACTCCCCGACCGTCGGCGCGGCCATCCGCACCTCCACCGCCGGCGCACCGCCGTCGAGCAACCGCACCGTCTTCGGGCTCACCACGTCGAGCTCGGCGCCCTCGAGCGGCAACCGGTGCGACCGCGACGCCGAGGTGTACACATCCGCCGCCAGCTCGAACTGCGCCAGCGCCTCGTCCACCGTCGTCGCCGTCGTCCACACCGTGCGCTCGGCACCGTCGACGCTCAGCTGCACCTCCCGCGCCCGCCGCAGCACCACCGTGTCCCCGTCCGACACCTCGGCGTCGACGGCCGGGGCCACCACGTCGTGCTCGCCGACGGGGTAGCCGGCGCCGGCGAGGACGTCGCCGACCTCGGAGCTCATGGTGCTGAGCGCGATCCGCTCACCGTCCACGTCGAGGGTGAGTTCCTTGTGCTGAATCAGGGCGGCGATGCCGCCGGCCGCGAGGGTGAGGAAGAGTGCGGCGACGACCACGTACAGCGTGGGCGATTTCGCTCGGTTGATCTTGGTGAAAGGTGACACGGCAATTTCCTGGACTGTCGACAACTTCGATCACGGCACGGTAACGAATCGGCATTGATACGGCAACTGCAACATTTCTACCTGCAGTTTCTCGGCAACGAGGTAGGTGACGATTCGTGATTTTCGATCAATAGCCGGACCACGGCCGAAGCCGCGGACTAGCGTCGATTCGACACTCGGGAAAACGTGCCGCACGACGCGCGAATTACAGAGGTGGGATTACTTTGGGTGACCGAATTCACCGTCCGCCGGCGCAGCGGAGTGCGGCCCTGCTGACCCTGCTCGGCATGCTCGGCGCGCTGCTGCTCGCCGCCGCGCCGGCGGCTTCGGCGCAGTCCCCCGCCGCCGGCCGCACCTACGTCATCGCCACCGACGTGACCTTTGCGCCCTTCGAGTTCCAGAACGAGCAGGGCGACTTCGTCGGCATCGACATGGACCTCATCCGGGAGATCGCAGAGGACCAGGGCTTCACCGTGGACATCCGCCCGCTGGGCTTCGACGCCGCCCTGCAGGCGGTGCAGGCCGACCAGGCCGACGGCGTGATCGCGGGCATGTCGATCACGGACGAGCGCAAGCAGGTCTTCGACTTCTCCGATCCCTACTTCGAGTCCGGCGTGCAGATGGCGGTACTCGCCGGCAACGACGAGGTCGCGTCGTACGCCGATCTGGCGGGTAAGCGCGTCGCGGTCAAGAACGGCACCGAGGGCGCCGCCTTCGCCGAGTCCATCAAGGACGAGTACGGGTTCACCACCGTCTACTTCGCCGACTCGGCGAGCATGTACGACGAGGTTCGCACCGGGAACTCGGTCGCGGTCTTCGACGACTATCCGGTGCTGGCGTACGGCATCGCGCAGGGCAACGGGCTGAAGACGGTCACCGAGAAGGAGGCCGGTGCGAGCTACGGGTTCGCGGTGAACAAGGGCCGCAACCAGGAGCTGCTCACGGCGTTCAACGCGGGCCTGCAGAACCTGCAGGACAACGGCCGCTACGACGAGATCGTGGAGAGCTACCTCGGCGAGGGCGCCGTGCAGGCCGACAACTCCATCCCCGGTCTGCTCCGCAGCACGTGGCAGCTGCTGCTCGAGGGACTGTGGCTGACCGTCGTGCTGTCGGTCGTCTCGATCGCGATCGCGCTGGTGCTCGGCGCACTGTTCGGCCTCATGCGGGTCTCGCGCAACATCGTCCTGCGCGGGATCGGCACCACCTACGTCGACGTCTTCCGCGGCACCCCGCTGCTGGTGCAGGCCTTCTTCATCTACTTCGGCATCCCGGCCGCGGCCGGATTCCAGATGTCGGCGTTCACCGCGGGCATCATCACGCTCTCGCTCAACGCGGGCGCGTACATGGCCGAGATCGTGCGGGGCGGCATCCTGTCCGTCGACAAGGGGCAGATGGAGGCCGCCCGCAGCCTCGGCATCGGCTACCTGCCCGCGATGCGCAAGGTGGTCATGCCCCAGGCGGTGCGCACCATGATCCCGTCGTACATCAATCAGTTCGTGATCACGCTGAAGGACACGTCGATCCTGTCGGTGATCGGCATCGCCGAGCTCACCCAGACCGGGCGGATCATCATCGCCCGCAACTTCCAGTCGTTCCAGATGTGGCTGATCATCGGGGTGATCTACTTCGTCGTCATCATGGCGCTGACCAAATTGTCGGACCGACTCGAGAAGAGGATCAACCGTTGACCGAGGCAGCCGCGGCCCAGCCGCTCGAGGACGGTCGCGAGGTGAAGATCCGCGTGCGCGGCCTGAAGAAGGCGTTCGGCGAGAACGAGGTGCTCAAGGGCATCGATGTGGACATCCTCGCCGGCGAGGTGGTGTGCGTGATCGGCCCCTCCGGTTCGGGCAAGTCGACGTTCCTGCGGTGCCTGAACCGGCTCGAGGACATCAGCGCCGGCTCGGTCGTGGTACACGGGTTCGACCTCGCCGAGCGGAAGATCGACATCGACCGGGTGCGCCGCCACATCGGGATGGTGTTCCAGCACTTCAACCTCTTCCCGCACATGACGGCCCTCGAGAACATCGTGCTCGCGCCGGTGCTGACGAAGCGTGCGAGCAAGGAGGAGGCACGGGCGCGGGGGCTCGCCCTGCTCGACCGGGTGGGGCTGGCCGAGAAGGCCGACGCGAAGCCGGCCAACCTGTCCGGCGGGCAGAAGCAGCGCGTCGCGATCGCGCGGGCGCTGGCCATGAATCCGGACATCATGCTGTTCGACGAGGCGACCAGCGCCCTCGACCCGGAGATGGTGGGCGAGGTGCTGCAGGTGCTGCGCGACCTGGCGGCCGAGGGCATGACCATGGTCGTGGTCACGCACGAGATGGGTTTCGCCCGTGAGGTTGCCGACCGGGTGCTGTTCATGGCCGACGGGTACGTCCTCGAGGAGGGCACGCCGAAGGAACTGTTCGGCAGCCCCCGCCAGGAACGGACCCGCGACTTCCTCGCGAAGGTGCTCTGAGGCCGGCGCCCGGTCCCCGGACGCCGGCCCTCGCCCACGGCTACGCGGTCTGCAGGAACCGCACCCGGCGGGCGAGCAGGGCGTCGACGCTGTAGGCGCCGGCGCCTACGACGGCGAGCACCAGCGCACCCGCGCCGAGGGCCCCGACGAGTTCCCATCCGCCGTCGGTGACGTAGATGCCGTTGCCGATGTGGACGAAGAAGAACGCGCCGAGCATGTTGATCAGCAGCAGGAGGCCGAAGATCGGCACGAGCAGGCCGATGATCAGAGCGATGCCGCCGAGCGTTTCCACCCAGGTGGCGTAGAAGGCGGACAGCGCGGGCACGGGCACGTCCATGCCCTCGAATCCGGCCTTGGTGGCGGAGTATCCCTGGTTGATCTTCTGCAGGCCGTGGGCCAGGAAGACGATGCCGATGACCACTCGGGCGACGAGCAGCCCGACGTTGCGCAGGACGGGGTTGTTCATGGGGGTGACCTTTCGGTG
>NZ_JAALEH010000165.1:0-6448 GCF_011058195.1 Rhodococcus sp. 14C212
ACCCCGGACGATCCCAACGTCACCTATGCCTCGATGGGCAACTACGTCTTCACCACCAAGGTGCTGGTGGAGGCGCTGCGGGCAGACTCCGAGAACCCGGACTCGGACCACGACATGGGTGGCGACATCATCCCCGCCCTCGTCGCCCAGGGCGCTGCGCACGTCTACGACTTCAACGACAACGTCGTGCCGGGCGCCACCGAACGCGACCGTGGCTACTGGCGCGACGTCGGCACCCTCGACGCGTTCTACGACGCGCACATGGATCTGGTGTCGGTGCACCCGATCTTCAACCTTTACAACCGGCGCTGGCCGATCCGCGGCGCCTCGGAGATGTGGCCCCCGGCGAAGTTCGTCCAGGGCGGTCTCGCGCAGGAGTCGATCGTCGGCTCGGGCAGCATCCTGTCGGCCGCCACCGTCCGGAATTCGGTGCTCAGCTCCAACGTCATGATCGAGGACGGTGCCACCGTCGAGGGCAGTGTCCTGATGCCGGGCGTGCGCATCGGCAAGGGGGCGGTCGTGCGGCGCGCGATCCTCGACAAGAACGTCGTCGTCGGCGACGGCGAGATCATCGGCGTGGACCTCGAACGCGACCGGCAGCGTTTCGCGGTCAGCAGCGGCGGCGTCGTCGCCATCGGCAAGGGCGTGTGGATCTGATCGGGGGGGTGCGCCGGGCCTAGAGTTTGGCGGCGCAGAGCAGCCCGTCGCCCACCGGCAGCAGCACCGGCGCGAGACGCTCGTCGGTCACCACGGCCCGCGTCGCCTCGCGGACGGCGAGGACGGCGGAGTCACGCTCGCCCGGGTCGGCGACCCGGCCGCAGAGCAGCGCGTTGTGCAGCACGATGACGCCGCCCGGTCGCAACAGCCGCACGCCCTCGCGGACGTAGTGCGGATGATCGGCGGGGGTGGCGTCGACGAACACCAGGTCGTATGCCGAGTCGGCCAGCCGCGGCAGCACGTCCAGCGCGCGCCCGTTGATCAGCCGGGTCCGGGAGGCCGCGACGCCGGCCTCCCGGAACGCGGTCTTGGCGGCGCGCTGATGCTCGGGCTCGCTGTCGATGGTGGTGAGGACGCCGTCCTCGCGCAGGCCCCGCAGCAGCCACAGTCCGCTGACGCCGGCGCCGGTGCCGACCTCGACGACCGTCCGCGCGTCGAGCATCCGGGCGAACATCGCCAGGGCCGCGCCCACTGCTGCCGGGATCGGATCTGCGCCGAGATCGAGGGCACGTTCACGCGCCAGGGCGAGGTTCTCGTCCTCGGTGACATTCTCGACGTGGGCCAGTATCCGTTCGGCATTCGTGTGCACCCCAGTGAGGTTATCGTCGCCGGGGGCCGGTCGCAGGCAGGCGCGCACGGCGGGTGGATTCTCAGGCGATGCTCAGGTTGCTCATATCGGCAGCACATCACCGTGCGTGAAGGTGTAGGTACCACATCAGACCGCACCGAGAGGGCGATCGGGGGCCGGGAACAAGCCGGCGCCCTCGGGTGTTGGACGAAGACACCCGACACCCACGATGAGCGGTCCCGAAGAGGAGGATCCAGCGATCCACATGGCCGATTCCCCCCAGCTCCCCAGCCCCGACGTCGAGCCCACGGCCGACGTCGAGCTCACCGGCACGGCAGTGTTCGACGCCACCGGTGACCGTGCGGTGATGCCGTCGTGGGACGAGCTGGTGCGCGAGCACGGCGACCGGGTGTACCGGCTCGCCTACCGCTTGTCCGGAAACGCGCAGGACGCCGAGGACCTCACTCAGGACACGTTCATCCGGGTCTTCCGCTCGCTGCAGAACTACCAGCCGGGCACCTTCGAGGGCTGGTTGCACCGCATCACCACCAACCTGTTCCTCGACATGGTCCGGCGCCGCAACCGCATCCGCATGGAGGCCCTGCCCGAGGACTACGACCGCGTGCCCTCCGAGGGCCCCGACCCCGAGCAGATCTACCACGACGCCCGGCTCGGCGCCGACCTGCAGTCCGCCCTGGACTCGCTGGCGCCGGACTATCGTGCTGCTGTCGTCCTGTGTGACATCGAAGGTCTGTCCTACGAGGAAATCGGTGCCACACTGGGAGTCAAGCTCGGCACGGTGCGCAGCCGCATCCATCGCGGACGGCAGGCGCTGCGTGAGCACCTGCGTGAGCATGGGAAGGTCGAAGTCGGTCGAGTCGATGCGGGGTAGCCGCCAGGAGGGTTTCATGACGAGGGCACACCCGACCCGCCGGTTCGGTTCCACGGAGCACCTGGCGAGTGAGGCTGTGGCAGCGTACGTGGACGGCGAACTGCGGATGAACGCGTATCTCCGGGCGGCCGAGCATCTGGCCGTGTGCCCGGAGTGCGCCACGGAGGTCGAGTCCCAGCAGCAGGCCCGTCGCGCGCTTCGCGACGCCGCCCGGATGGCGCCGCCGCCGATGCCGAGTTCTCTCCTGGGTGCCCTCGCCGACATCCCGCAGCACCACCGGGACCTGTCCGCGCCCGGCTTCGGGGGAGTACCGGGGGCCGACCAGACCTGGCCGGCCGGGCGGCGCTGGCCGATCCGTTGGCGCCGTTGACGGTGCTCGCGTCCTTCCGCGCCGTGATCGGCCCGCGACGGTCGGTGGCGGTGACATCGGCACTATCGGTGATACTGGGCACCGTGACTGACGGACACGGGGGAGACGGGCACGCGTGACAGCGGAATCAGTGGAGTCCGAGCGTCGGGCCGCCTCGACGTCGGACACGGACAGCGCTCCCGCGCCGGGCGTGTCGCACCGCGCCGACGCCCCGCGCCTGCAGCCCCGTCCGGTCTATCGTCCGGACGTCGACGCCGCCGCCAGCAGCGTCTTCGGCCGGCCGGCCGGTACGACCGGCTCCTTCGGCCGGTCCGCCGAGGAACGGGCCGGGGAGCCGCGGGTCGGCCACGGTGCGCCCGCCGATCCGGTGCTGGCCGAGGCGTTCGGCCGACCCGTGGGCACCTCCGAGATCCTGCAGCGGCCCCCGGCCGACCCGGACGCCGAGGCCGATGCGGACGGCCCCGAGCCCGACCCGTGGCGCGACCCCACGACGAACGTGCGCCTGGGGGCGCCCGCGCAGGCCCGCGACGAGCGGCCACTGCCGCCCGCCCCGAAGCTCACGCTGCGGGAAGTCCTCTTCGGCGGTCGGATCGAGACCCGCGCCCTCGCGACGCTGGCGGCGGTCGCACTGACCATCGGCATGATCGGCGGTCTCGTCGTCGCGCTGATCACGTCCGACACCGGCTCCCTCACCAGCCGCAGCGTGACGCTGGCCCAGGTGGAGCAGGACGGCGACCTGCCGACCGGACAGGTCGCCCGCGTGGCCGACGCGGTGCTGCCCGCCGTCGTCTCCATCCAGGTCACCCTCGGCGACGAGTCCGGCACCGGGTCCGGTGTCGTGATCGACGGCGCCGGATACATCGTCACCAACAACCACGTGATCTCGATGGCCGCGACCGGTCCGGACGCGAAGATCCAGGTCACCTTCAACGACGGCACCAAGGTGCCCGCGCAGATCGTCGGGCGCGACATCAAGACCGACCTGGCCGTGCTCTCCGTCGACGTGGACAACCTCACGGTCGCCGAGCTGGGTCGTTCCGGGGACGTGCAGGTCGGGGAGGACGTCATCGCAGTAGGGTCGCCGCTCGGGTTGAGCAAGACCGTCACCCGCGGCATCGTCAGCGCCCTCAACCGGCCGATGCGCCTGGGCGGTCAGGGCACCGACACCGACGCCGTGATCGACGCGGTGCAAACCGACGCCTCCATCAACCCCGGCAACTCCGGCGGCCCGCTCGTCGACGCCGAAGGCCGCGTCATCGGCATCAACTCGGCCATCAAGACCGAGACCGGCGGTTCCGTCGGTCTGGGGTTCGCCATTCCCATCGACGACGTCACCGCTGTCACCCAGGAACTGATCCGTACCGGCGCGATGCGCCACCCGGAGATCGGGGTCAACGCCCGCAGCGTCGTCAACGACGTCGCCAGCGGCGCCGAGGTGGCCAACGTGCAGGAGGGCAGCCCCGCGCAGCAGGCCGGGATCGTCGAGGGCGACGTGATCGTCAAGGTCGGGGACCGCGAGGTCACCAGCGCGGACGAGCTGGTCGTCGCGGTCCACGCGCAGAAGATCGGCGAGCCGGTGACGGTGCAGCTGGTCCGCTCGGGCCGTCTCGTGGACGTGCAGGTGACCCCGCAGTCCGACTGACCGTCGGCTCCCGGTTCGCTGGGAATTCGCTGTGACCTGGGTCCTCCGGGCTGCGAACGGCGCGTCACCACGTACCCTGGAGCGGTGTTCGGCAACATCGGTTGGGGCGAATTCATGGTCCTCCTCGTCGCGGCGCTCGTGGTCCTCGGCCCCGAGCGGCTCCCCGGCGCTGTGTCCTGGGTGACCAAGTCGCTGCGGCAGGTCCGCGACTACGCGTCCGGCGCGAAGGAACAGCTGAAGGAGGAGCTGGGCCCCGAGTTCGACGACCTGCGTCAACCCCTGTCCGAACTCAACGAGCTGCGCGGCATGACGCCCAAGGCGGTCATCACCAAGCACCTGCTGGACGGCGACGACTCGCTGCTCACCGGCAACTTCGACAAGCCCGGCACCAAGCCGGTGAGCAAGCCCGTCCCGCCGCCACTGGCAGCCGGGGAGAAGCCCCCCATCGACTCGGACGCGACGTAGGCCGCTCCGCGGCCGGTGTGTCCTTCGGGCGGCAGGAACAGCCCGAAGGACACACCGGCGCCGCAGGCGCCTACAGGTGGCGGGTGGTGTCGATCCCCAGCGACATGCCGGCCAGGCCGCGGCGACGCACGGCGAGCTTCTCGGCGATCTCGCGCAGCGCCGTGCCCGCGGGCGAGTCGGGGGCGCTGAGAACGATCGGGGTGCCGGCGTCGCCGGCCTCGCGCACCGCCGGATCGAGCGGGATCTGGCCCAGCAACGGGACGGTCGCGCCGACGGCGCGGGTGAGCCGCTCGGAGACGGCCTGACCGCCGCCCGTGCCGAACACGTCCATCCGGGTGCCGTCGGGCAGTTCGAGCCACGACATGTTCTCCACGACGCCGACGATGCGCTGGCGGGTCTGCAGGGCGATGGAGCCGGCCCGTTCGGCGACTTCGGCGGCCGCCTGCTGCGGCGTGGTGACGACGAGGATCTCGGCGCCGGGGATCAACTGCGCGACGGAGATCGCGACGTCGCCGGTGCCGGGCGGCAGGTCGAGCAGCAGCACGTCCAGATCGCCCCAGAACACGTCGGCGAGGAACTGCTGCAGCGCGCGGTGCAGCATCGGTCCACGCCAGACCACGGGCGTGTTGCCCTGGGTGAACTGGGCGATGGAGATCATCTTCACGTCGTGCGCGACGGGCGGCATGATCATCCGCTCCACCTGGGTGGGCTTGGCGTCGGTGCCGAGCATCCGCGGGATGGAATGGCCGTAGATGTCGGCGTCCAGCACACCCACGGACAGGCCCCGCGCGGCCATCGCGGCGGCGAGGTTGACGGTGACGGAGGACTTGCCGACGCCGCCCTTGCCGGAGGCCACCGCGTAGACGCGGGTGAGCGAGCCGGGCTGGGCGAACGGGATGACCGGCTCGGTGGAGTCGCCGCGCAGCGACTTGCGCAGCTCGGTGCGCTGCTCGTCGTTCATGACGTCGAGCTCGACGCGCACGGCGGAGACCCCGGCGACGTCGGCGACGGCCTTGGTGACGCGGTCGGTGATCTCGGTGCGCAGCGGACAGCCGGCGGTGGTCAGGTAGATGCCGACGTCGACGCTGCCGTCGCCGCCGATCTCGATGCTCTTGACCATGCCGAGCTCGGTGATGGGCTTGCGGATCTCGGGATCCTGGACCCGCGCCAGGGCGCTGCGAACGTTGGACTCGCTGACTGCCATGGCATCAATCGTAGGTGGCGCCCGATCAGTGGATGCGCGGCAGGTCCGCCGCGCTGGGGGTGACGCCGGTCGAATAGGCGGCCGACCAGGCGAGCACGTTCGCGACGTACGCCATGGAGTTGTTGTAGCGATGGATGGCCTTGGTGGCCTGCGCGATGTCGTGCATGTTGTTTCCGCCGTCGCACAGGTACTTGGCGGTGGTGAGGGTGGAGTCGTACAGGTTCTGCGGGTCGGCGTCGCCGTCGCCGTCGCCGTCGCCGGCGTAGAGCTTCCACGTGGACGGGATGAACTGCATGGGGCCGACCGCCCGGTCGTAGACGGTGTCGCCGTCCAGGGTGCCGCCGTCGGTGTCCCGGATGACGGCCTGGCCGCGCAGGCTGCCGTCGAGGGGCAGGCCGATCACAGGTTCGAGGAGGTTGCCCTTGTCGTCGGCCTTGCCGCCCTTGGCGTGGCCGGACTCGACCTGGCCGATGCCGGCGAGCAGCGTCCAGTACATGTTGCAGCCGGGCTTCTCGGCGGCGAGGATCCGCTCGGCGTTCTGGTAGGCGGCGAAGTTGATCCCGGGGATTCCGAGGGGGCCGGGCTGCAGC
>NZ_JAALEH010000166.1:0-6065 GCF_011058195.1 Rhodococcus sp. 14C212
GAGCATGCGCGGGGGGTGCGGGTGATGCCCGGTTACGGCTGGTCGCGAGTGGTGAAGTAGAAGGTGATGGCCGAACCGGTGAAACCCACCAGGGCGGTGAAGACGACCTGGAAGGCCGGTTCGGCGCGTTCCCACTTCTGCGTGCCGGCCCAGAGGGGAACGAGGAAGTAGGCGACCCCAACGAGGACGGTCGCAGCTGCCATTCCGAAGGCCAGCAGTTTCCGGGTCTTCTCCTGCTGGTGGCCGATCGAGACGGTGAGTTCGGATTGGGTGACCGCGAGGTTGTCGCTGGTGACATCGGCTTCCACGTCGGGGCCGAGACGTACTTCCATCTCGGCCCCGCGGTGGCCTGCGGCGGTAACGGCCGGCGGCTCGGCTGGGTGCTCGACGTCCTCATTCCCCCCGGGGTCGGTCACTTGAATACGACCTCTCTCAACGTGCCGTCCTTGTCCTTGATGAACACGGAGCCGCCTTCCGCTTCGGCGTCCTCGAGGAACTTGGTGGTGCGGATGGCACGGACGAGTGCGGCGGTCTTGGTGGTGGCGTGCTTTTTGGCGATACTGTCGAGTCGGAGGATGTCTTCGTTGGGCAGGTTGGCCGTGACCTTCGAGACGTCGGAGGTCTCGTTCTTGGTTGCGCGGGCCATGGTGGGTCCTTTCCCGTGGCGGGTGTGCTGACCTGCACATTCTATCAGAAATGCGTATTTCCGCTACACCCCAGCCGTATCACTGCCGTATCGGTGCCGTATCGGTCGACATGGCGACAGAACCACCCCGATCGGGGCACGTCGACGTTCGGTGCCCCTGGGCTGCGCGAGTCCGCGTGAGGGCGGTGTCGTACAGGTTCCGGGGGGCGAGCCGGTCGTCGGCCGTGCTGCGACGACCCGGCCGGTTGGGTCGGGGACGACCCGGTCGGGGGTGCGGGTCCGAGCTGACGGTCACCGAGGATGGTCAGGTCGTCGCCATCGGCAGTACGTTCACGGCGACGTAGTCGATTGCCACCGCGGCGGCGGCGTCGAACGCGGCGCGGTGATATGGGCCGGACCCGAGATGCGCCCGTTGTTAACCACTGTTCGCTGGTTTACCGTGGCAAATCGGTTGGCGCCCTGAGTCATGTCTTCTGTGGACGGCTGGGACATTTTTCGGTGACGGGTGCTTGGCTGTTGTCACCTATCGCACCGAGGTCAACCCGCTACGTCCGGTCGTGCAGCGCCCGAGGTTGCTGTCCTGGGGACTGAACGGTGTACTCGAAAACGGGAGGTCCTGGTAGTCGGACCGGTGGGACCATACTCCGGTCGCCTTCACGATGCAGCATTGACTCCACAGAGACGAACTGCCTCTCTTCGGGACGGAATAGCTGATGTAAGGCACGCTGCATCGGGTGTCCGCACCGGCCTCAGCCTTGTCTGGAGATCCGGGGCGGTCGACGGCCCCGTCGACTGCATACGGCGATATCCTGAGGGCACGCCTCAGGAGATGGGGTTATGGAGGAACGTGCGCTGGTCGGGCCGTCGGGACCAGCGCACGGGAGTGACGAGCCGACGGAGTGAATAGGCCATCCGATGGGTGCAGGTGATCCGCCCGATACGCAGAGGTACCCCCCCGCCCCGGCCGCGGAGCTGGCCGGTGCCGGGTTCGAGGAGGTCCGGGAGATCGGCCGCGGCGGGTTCGGGGTGGTCTACCGTTGCGCCCAGGCGGACCTGGATCGCACGGTGGCGGTGAAGGTGCTCACCGTCGACCTCGACGAGGAGAACCGGGCACGGTTCCTCCGGGAGCAGCGGGCGATGGGGCGGCTGACCGGGCACCCGAACATCGTCCCCGTCCTGCAGGTCGGCACCACCGCCAGCGGCCGGCCCTACCTCGTGATGCCGTACCACCCGCAGGATTCTCTCGACGCGCGGATCCACCGGCACGGGCCGCTGCCGCTGGAGCAGGCCCTGCGGCTCGGGGTGAAGATGGCCGGGGCGCTCGAGACCGCGCACCGGCTCGGCATCCTGCACCGCGACGTCAAACCGGCGAACATCCTGCTCACCGAGTACGGGGAACCGCAACTGACCGACTTCGGTATCGCGCACATCGCCGGGGGGTTCGAGACCGCCACCGGTGCCGTGACGGGGTCGCCGGCCTATACCGCGCCGGAGGTGTTGGGTGGGGATCCGCCGAGTGCGGCGGCCGACATCTACGGTCTGGGTGCCACCGTGTTCAGTTCGCTGACCGGTCACGCGGCGTTCGAACGCCGCAGCGGGGAGCAGGTGGTCGCGCAGTTCCTGCGGATCACCACACAACCGGTGCCGGACCTGCGCGAGCACGGCATCCCCGACGACGTGTCCGACACCATCGCCCGGGCGATGGCCCGCCAGCCCGGTCGGCGTCCGGCCACCGCCGCCGCCTTCGGCGAGGAACTGCGCGCCCTGCAACGCACCCACGACCTTCCGGTCGACGAGATGGCCCTGCGCGCGGAACCCGACGCCCAAGGCCGCGGCGAGCAACCGGTCTCGCACAGCCGACGGTCGCCGACTCCCTCCGTGCCGGGCACGACGGGCAGTCTTCCTCTGGAGCTGACCAGTTTCGTCGGCCGCCGCCACGAGCTCACCGAGGTGAAGAACCTGCTGGCCGGCTCCCGGCTGGTGACGTTGACCGGGATCGGCGGGGTCGGCAAGACCCGCCTGGCGATGCGGGTGGCGGCGGCGGTGCAGCGCGACTACGCCGACGGGGTGCGGCTGGTCGAGCTCGGGGAGCTGCACGACCGCGCGGCGCTGCTCGAGGCGGTGGCTGCGGCGGTGGGGCTGCGGGACCAGTCGGGCAGGCCGGTGCAGGAAGTGCTGCTCGAGTTCCTCGCCGTGCGGCAGGTGCTGGTGGTGCTCGACAACTGCGAGCACGTGATCGACGCGGTCGCCGACCTGGCCGATCTGCTGCTGCGAAGCTGTCCACGGGTGCGGATCCTGGCCACCAGCCGCGAACCCCTGGCCGTCGGCGGGGAGGCCGTGCTCGCCGTCCCCCCGCTCACGGTCCCGGATCCACAGCAGCCGCCCTCGATGCGGGAGCTGCCCCGATACGATGCGGTGAAAATGTTCGCCGACCGCGCCGCGGCCGCCGTTCCCGGTTTCGTGCTCACCGAGGACAACGCGGCGACGGTGGCACGGATCTGCCACCGGCTCGACGGGTTGCCGCTGCCGATCGAGTTGGCCGCGGCCCGGCTGCGGGCGCTCTCGCCCGAGCAGATCCTCGACCGACTCACCGACCGCTACACCCTGCTCACCCGCGGCAGCCGGGGCGCGCCGACGCGGCAGCAGACGCTGCGGTGGTGTATCGACTGGAGTTTCGAGTTGTGCACCGCCGTCGAGCAACGGGTGTGGGGTCGGGTGGCGGTGTTCGCGGGCAGCTTCGACCTCGACGCCGCGGAGCAGGTGTGTGGTGTGGGTCTGGCCCCCGGCGAGGTGCTGGACACGCTGACCTCCCTGGTGGACAAGTCGATCCTGATCCGGGAGGAGGCCGGGTCGGTGGTGCGGTTCCGGATGCTCGAGACGCTGCGCGACTACGGCTACGAGAAGCTCGGGCAGACCGGCGAGGACCTGGTCGTGCGTCGCCGGCACCGAGACTGGTACGAGGCGGTGGCGCGCGCCGCGGAGGCCGAGTGGATCAGCGCCCGCCAGCTCGACTGGATCGCCCGCCTGAAGCGGGAACAACCGAACCTGCGCGAAGCCCTCGAATTCAGCATCGCCGACGATTCCGCCGCCGGACTGCGCACCGCCGCCGCACTGTTCTCGTTCTGGATCTCTCAGAGCCTCTACCACGAGGGACGGCGCTGGTACGACCAACTGCTCGCCCGCCAGGACGGCCCACCTACCCTCGAACAGACCAAAGCGCTCTACTGCGCCACCGTGATGGCCAACGTCCAGGGCGACATCCATGCCGGGATGGCACTCGTCGAGCACGCGCGCACGCTCACCGCGCAGACCACCGACCCCCTGGCGCGCGCGTACGTTTCCTTCGCCGACGGAAGGCTCGGACTCCTCAGCGGTGATTTCGAACATGCCCGCTCCCGCCTCGAATCCGCACTCGCAGTGTTCAGGGAACGCGGCGATCGGACGCTCGAGGTGACTGCGCTGACCGCACTCGGGACGGCCTATGAACTGTCCGGCCTGACAGAGCAGGCACTCGAATGCCATGAGCGGGTCCTCGCGATCACGAAATCGCACGGCGAGACGGTGCATCGATCGTATGCGCTGTGGGCCTTGGGAACTATCCTGTGGCAGCAGGGTAATGCAGGTCGTTCGGCGCAGCTTCTCGAAGAATCACTGGAGCTGTCCCGGCAGGTGCGCAGTCCCCACGTCGTTGCAGCCTCCCTCGAGGCGCTGGCCTGGATCAGCGTCGACCAACGCGATGCACGTCGGGCCGCGGTTCTGATGGGAGCCGCGCACGGGTTGGCGCAGGCGATCGGCAGTTCCCCGATCATTCACTCCCATCTGGTTGTCTACCACGAAGAATGTGCCCAGAAAACCCGGCAGACGCTCGGGGACAACGTCTTCGGGGCGGCCTACCGCCAAGGTGAGCAATTCGGCTTCGACGCGGCCATCGCCTACGCCCTGCGCGAGCATCCGCCAGCCGATTCCCCGCCCGGCACCGAGGCGTCGGCGCGACTGACCAAGAGGGAACGTCAGGTCGCCGACCTGATCGGCGAAGGTCTGACGAATCAGGCCATCGCCCGGCGCTTGGTGATCTCCCCTCGCACGGCACAAGGCCATGTGGAGCACATCCTGGCCAAACTCGGCTTCACTTCCCGGGCCCAGGTCGCGGCTTGGGTCACCGAGCAGACGCACGACTAAGTGGCATGTCGGGCAAACCTTGACTGAGTGATGCGGCTACGTGGTCCGGGATCGTTGAGGCGGGGACAATTCGTCTTCAGGTCGGCGCGGGGTTTCGCCAGCGCGTGTGGGAGCGATGGCGGCGTGTGGTCCGGCATGGCCGCGGTGAACAGGTCCGTCCAGCGCGAAGGAGCGCGGGACCGCGAACTGAAGTCGTCGATCACCACATACAACTTCTTCCCGGGCCGGAGTGCTCGCACAGTCTCGAGGAAGTCGCGGAACTCGCAGGGGCGTTGCGCGGGTGGATCGGTAGTACCCGACAGTCCAAGACACCCCGCTTCCTGGCTCTTGTGAGGACCGATCGGTATGCACCGGACTGTGCCGCGGAAGGGATGTGTGAGCGGTGAATTCTGCAGCATTCGACGGTGAGTTTTACACCTCACGGTCGTGAATGGATGCCATCGACACAGAATAGTGCTGTGAAATAATCGCTTTCGGTGTTGGTCATGCCGCGGCAATCGGTACTTGGCGGACATGGAGTCCGATGACTCCGCCCCCGAGGGACGATCGGTCGGTGCGAAAAGGTATGCCGGAGTGCGGCCGTCGGCCTTCGTTTCGTACCGACCAGTTTCCTTCCTCTGAAGAAATTAGGTATGTCGCTAGGTATTACGGCCGTTGCCTGGTCGCGATAGGCGGGACATGGTGTGACATGTCTCACCAGTTCGATCGAAGGTCCATCCGATGCCCTACCGACACCGATCTCCGATGACCCGAGCCGACGGTCACCACACCGCGATACACTGGTCCACTGTTCGCGTCGACGCCCGGGCGGAGGTGTGCGGCGTTCTCGGACGGGGATCCCCGGTGGTCTTCGTTCCCGGGTGGGGTTTGACGCCCTGGATCTACCGTCACGCCTTGGCCCGGCTGGCCCGGAGCTGTCGGGTCTATGCGCCGGCGATACCGGGGTTCTCGGGAGTGCCGGATAGTCCACTCGATGAGCGGACCGTGGCGGACGGCGCGGCCTGGCTCGGTCGGTTTCTCGGCGCTGCCGGGCTCGGTCCGGTGACCCTGGTCGGGCATTCGTTCGGCGGGGCGCTGGCGATCCGGGCCGCCCATGATCTTCCGGATCGGGTGGCGCGATTGGTGCTTGTGAACTCCGTGGGCGCAGGGGGGTGGCCGGACGTCGGGGGTGCGGTGCCCCCGCTCGGTGACGGACCCCTGTGGGAGCGGGGCGCTGCGGCGCTGGGGGACGCGCTGACGC
>NZ_JAALEH010000167.1:0-5467 GCF_011058195.1 Rhodococcus sp. 14C212
CAGCACGGGCGGGGGCGGCGGCGGAAGGAGCTGGCTCAGCTCGGTGGTGAGCCGCTGCATCCAGTCGCCCAGCTGGTCCCGCTGGCCGGCGTCGGTGACCGACCCGGAACGCTCCTGTGCCGACTGGAGCAGTTCCTGGGCGCCTTCGGTATCGCCGACGGCGATCCGCTGCTCGGCCTCCTGCAGTGTGGAGGTGGTGTCGATCCGGGCGACCGTCGACTCCGCCTGCTCACTGAAGACCACCTGCTTGACGCTCCACAGGGGATCGCCGGGTTCGGCCTGGTAGGAGACGGCGGTCGCGCCGCCCACGGCGATGGCGATCAGGGCTGCGGCACCGGCGATGGGACGGATCAGGCGAAGCTGGGTGCGGGAGCGGGACCGGCGGTCGGCGAGCGCGTCGCGGGCACCGATCTCTCGGTTGACCGCGGCGACGATCTCGTCCAGGTCCGGTTCGGAAGGAAGAGGGTCGGCGAGGATCTCGGCACGCCAGCCCGCGAGGAGCGTGGCCAGCTCGTACTCCTCGGTCGTCTCGGTGGACACCGGTCCGTCCCCGGAGATCGCGTCGATGAGGGCATCGTCACGGCGCACTGCCGCAATGTCCACGGGGGTGCCGTCGTCGGCGAGATCGGCGAAGAAATCGTCGTCCGCACCGTGCTTCCTACCCATTTCTCTCACCTGCTCTCGTCACTTCCTTCTTCAGTCGGGCGATGGCGCGGTGCTGCGCCACACGAATAGCACCTGCCGTACTTCCCACCGCTGCTGCCGTTTCTTCCGCGGACAGGCCCATCACGAGCCGCAGGATCAAGATCTCCCGCTGCTTCTCCGGAAGCGTGCCCAGCAACTGCTTCATCTGCCGGCTCGTCTCCGAGTTGAGCGCCTGTTCTTCCGGACTGTCGTCCAGCGACATCGACTCGGGTACCTCCGCGACCGGGTCCGCCCGGTTGCGGGCGGCACTGCGGTGCGCGTCGGCGACCTTATGTGCCGCGATCCCGTACACGAACGCCATGAAGGGGCGTCCCTGGTCCTGATACCGCGGCAACGCCGTCATCACGGCCAAGCACACCTCCTGCGCTACGTCGTCCGCGGAGAGCTGGCCACGCTCCGCGGATCCGACCCGCGCCCGGCAGTACCGGACGACCAAGGGCCGGATGGTCCTCAGAACCTGAGCGAGAGCCGTCCGATCCCCCTGCGCAGCCGCAGCGACAGCGGAGTCCAACTCCTCACCCATGACAGTCATCGATTGCGCAAGTCCTGGCGTTACAAAGTGACACGACCCCCCGGCCGGGTGTGCTTCCACTCGCAGTGGAACACCCCCAGACTAACGACACGACCGGACGGAACGGACGCACGGATGACTTCTAGGCCCGGATCGTTGCGAATCTCCCGCCGCGCCGGACGATGAGCGCGGCCGACTCGTCGCGCACGCGCCGGGCCGCATCACCGCCCCCCAGTCCGCCCCACAGCATCGAAGCAGCCCAGCGCAGCGGAACCAGACCGTGCGCGGTGCTGCGATCGAGCACGTCGAGGCACAGGTCCCGGGCGGGGGCGAGATCGGACTCGCCGGTCCACGAGGCGGCCTGCAACAGGTCGGACTTGATCAGGTGCCGGACCGAGCCGCCGCGTTCGGCAACTGCCGACGCGGCAGCGGAATGACGGCGGGCGGTGGCGAAGTCCCCGGAGGCGAGCGCGGTCTCGGCGGTGACCCAGTGCAGGCGCACGCGCTGGCGCCGGAACGCCTCGGCGTGGACGCCGCCCGCTTCGTCGAGACGTGCGGCGCAGCGGTCCAGCAGCCGGGCGGCAAGCCGGAGCCGCCCACACCCGAGGGCGTCCGCCGCCAGGCCCGTGAGGGCGTCGCAGTGAGCTTCGACGGCCGGGGGGCAGTCCGCCGGCGCGCCGGCGAGCGCCGCGACCGCCCGGCCGTCGAGGACGGATGCCTCACGATGCCGGCCGAGCTGACGCAACAGCGACGCCTCGGTGCTCGCCGCGAGGGACGCGAGCGCTCCGCCGGGGCCCGTGGCGCGGCGGAGCCGGGTCAGTTCCGCCAGGGCCGCGCCGTAGCGGCCCTGCCCGCCCAGCGCGACGACCCGGTGCCACGACGCGACGGGATCGCCGGCGAGGGGCAGGGGGAACAGGCCGGGCCGGGCGCCGAATGCCGCCGAGTCGAGTGCGGATGCGTCGGACGGAAGGGCGATGTCGGGCACGCGCCCATGATCGCACCGCATCTCCCCCTCCCCGGCGCGGAGGTGGTCCGCATTCCGGGAAATATGCATCGGGGGCGCATGAATTACTCCGAACGACACTTGTGCTGCATCCGGTTGAACATTGGGTTTACGGCCTGTTAATTGCGGACATGGCGCCTGTACGTAAACCTGCGCACGCCGCGCCCGCCGACCCCTGCATTCTTGTCCCCGAGGTCCGGACAGGTGCCCTTCTGCGCTGGCGACAGGGCATATAGTCCCTGATCCGGACCATTTCTGACACCGAACGGAGCCTTGCGCGGTGGAGGCGCACAACATCAAGACACAATCACGGATCGATCCCGAAGTAAATATTTCGGCGGTAAATTCTCGCGGATCGGGATATGGAAATTGCCACTCCGCGAAACTGTTGACTCCATTTCGGCGGCCCCTTTACGGTTACGGAGCCTGAATAATTGCTTTGGGGGGAAAGACCTTCCGCCCCGGTCCGCTCGCCCCAGGCGAGCACGCTGCAAAGGAGTACCCCATGCCTGCACCGAACCACTTGCCCGGACCCAACGCGGACGTCTGGGATTGGCAGATGCACGGACTGTGCCGTGGGGTGGACTCCTCGATGTTCTTCCACCCGGACGGGGAGCGTGGCCGGGCCAGGGCGCAGCGCGAGAGCCGGGCGAAGGAGATGTGCCGGCAGTGCCCGGTGATCGTGCAGTGCCGGGAACACGCTCTGGCCGTGTCCGAGCCGTACGGCATCTGGGGCGGCATGTCCGAGACGGAGCGCGAGATGTACGCGCGGCACCGACGACGGAGGGTCGCGGTCTGACCGGCCGCGACCCCCGGGACGACGAAGCCCCGCACGGGACGTTCCGTGCGGGGCTTCGTGCCACCCGGGCCACCGTCAGGCGCGGCCGGCCCGGGCGTTCGGATCGCTAGTGCGCGTGGCCGTGGCCGTGACCGGCCTCGGCCACCTCTTCCGGCTTCTCGACGACCGCGCTCTCGGTGGTCAGCACCATCCGTGCCACCGAGGAGGCGTTGACGACCGCGGACCGGGTCACCTTCACCGGGTCCACGACACCGTCGGCGAGCAGGTCGCCGTAGGTGAGGGTGGCCGCGTTGAAGCCGGATCCGGCCGGAGCCTCGCCGACCTTGTTCACCACGACCGCCCCGTCGAGGCCGGCGTTGCTGGCGATCCAGTACAGCGGGGCCGTGAGGGCCGCACGCAGCACAGCGACACCGGTGGCCTCGTCGCCCGAGAGCGAGTTCTCGAGCGCGTCCAGCTCGCGGGCGGCCTGCACCAGCGCCGAACCGCCGCCGGGCACGATGCCCTCCTCGACCGCCGCCTTCGCCGCGTTGACCGCGTCCTCGACACGGAACTTGCGCTCCTTGAGGTCGGTCTCGGTGGCAGCGCCGACCTTGATCACCGCGATGCCGCCGGAGAGCTTGGCGAGCCGCTCCTCGAGCTTCTCGCGGTCCCAGTCGGAATCGGTGGCCTCGATCTCGCGGCGCAGCTGCGCGACGCGGTTCTGGATGTCCTCCTGCGTGCCGGCGCCGTCCACGATCGTGGTGCTGTCCTTGGTGACCACCACGCGTCGGGCCGAACCGAGCAGGTCGAGACCGGCATCCTTCAGGGTCAACCCGATGTCGGAGTTGATGACGGTGCCGGCGGTGACGACGGCGAGATCGTCGAGGAATGCCTTGCGGCGGTCACCGAAGAACGGCGCCTTGACCGCGACGGCCTTGAGCGTCTTGCGGATGGAGTTGACCACCAGGGTGGACAGCACCTCGCCCTCGACGTCCTCCGCGATGATCAGGACCGGCTTGCCGTTCTCGGCGATCTTCTCGAGCAGCGGCAGGAAGTCGGGCAGGGAGCCGATCTTGTCGCGGTAGATCAGGATGACGGCATCCTCGAGCACCGCCTGCTGCGCGTCGATGTCGGTGATGAAGTACGGCGAGAGGAAACCCTTGTCGAACTGGACGCCCTCGGTGACGACAAGCTCGGTCTGCAGCGTCGAGGACTCCTCGACGGTGACGACACCGTCCTTGCCGACGGTGCTCAGGGCCTCGCCGACCATGTTGCCGATCTCCTCGTCGCGCGAGGAGACGGTGGCGACCTGGGCGATGGCTTCCTTGCCTTCGACCGGGGTGGCGGCGGCGAGGAGCGCCTCCGACACCTTCTCGGCGGCCTGGGCGATGCCGCTGCCGAGCGCAATGGGATTGGCGCCGGCCGCGACGTTCTTCAGGCCGGCCTTGATGATGGCCTGGGCGAGCACCGTGGCGGTGGTGGTGCCGTCACCGGCGACGTCGTTGGTCTTGGTGGCAACGCTCTTGACCAGCTGGGCGCCGAGGTTCTCGAACGGGTCCTCCAGCTCGATCTCCCGGGCGATGCTGACGCCGTCGTTGGTGACGGTCGGACCGCCGAACGCCTTGGCGAGCACCACGTGCCGACCACGCGGGCCGAGGGTGACCTTGACGGCGTCGGCGAGCTGATCGACGCCACGCTCGAGTGCCCGCCGCGCGGTCTCGTTGAACTCGATTTGCTTGGACATGTTCTCCGACTACTCCTGGAACGAAGGATCCGGAACGGATTCCGCCCCGGGTCCGAGACGGAACTCCGGGGCGGAATGCGTGCGGTTTACTTGGCGACGACGGCCAGCACGTCGCGAGCCGACAGGATCAGGTACTCCTGGCCGGCGTACTTGATCTCGGTTCCGCCGTACTTGCTGTAGATGACGACGTCGCCTTCCTTGACATCGAGGGGGATGCGCTTCTCACCCTCGTCGTCCCAGCGGCCGGGGCCGACGGCGACGACGGTGCCCTCCTGGGGCTTCTCCTTCGCCGTATCCGGGATGACGAGGCCGGAGGCAGTCGTCGTCTCGGCCTCGTTGGCCTGGACGAGGATCTTGTCCTCGAGCGGCTTGATGTTCACGCTCGCCACGATGAGCCCTCCACTTTCAGGGGTTCGATGGTCCGAGGACTCTTGTCGTCCTCGGACAGGGTTTGTTCAGTCACCACGGTGACTCCGCGCGCAGTCCCGTCGTCGCGGGTGCCGGAACACGCTCGGCGTCGACTAGCACTCTATACACGCGAGTGCCAGCGCTCAAGGGCAGTGGGTGCTGAGTGTCCCCGTGTCGCACCGAGCGTCCCCCCCGCTCCCCCCGACGGCCCCTCGCCCGGGCGGTCCTCCGATCGACAGCCCCCGCTCGACAGCGCTCGCTCGACAACGACGGGCGGCGGCCGCCCGCACCCAGCCAGGAGCTGGGCCTGTCCGCAAC
>NZ_JAALEH010000168.1:0-5283 GCF_011058195.1 Rhodococcus sp. 14C212
AACGGGTGTTCGGCGGTGTCCTACTCTCCCACACCCTGTCGGGTGCAGTACCATCGGCGCTGGAGGGCTTAGCTTCCGGGTTCGGAATGGGACCGGGCGTTTCCCCTCCGCTATGGCCGCCGTAACTCTGCGAAACGACACACTCGCGCGGTTCGAGTGGGTCGGGGCGCAGCCCCTCTCTTTTCGGAGAGGATCTGCGTTTACTCCAACCCTTCGCGGAGCGAGGTGTTGTTTCAGATACCGCACAGTGGACGCGTAGCTTCTTTGTGGTAAGTCCTCGGCCTATTAGTACCGGTCACCTCCATGCGTTACCGCACTTCCAGTTCCGGCCTATCAACCCGGTGGTCTGCCGGGGGCCTTACCCCCTCGAGGGGGTGAGAAACCTCATCTTGGAACAGGCTTCCCGCTTAGATGCTTTCAGCGGTTATCCCTTCCGAACGTAGCCAACCAGCCGTGCCCCTGGCGGGACAACTGGCACACCAGAGGTTCGTCCGTCCCGGTCCTCTCGTACTAGGGACAGCCTTCCTCAAGTTTCTAACGCGCGCGGCGGATAGAGACCGAACTGTCTCACGACGTTCTAAACCCAGCTCGCGTGCCGCTTTAATGGGCGAACAGCCCAACCCTTGGGACCTACTCCAGCCCCAGGATGCGACGAGCCGACATCGAGGTGCCAAACCATCCCGTCGATATGGACTCTTGGGGAAGATCAGCCTGTTATCCCCGGGGTACCTTTTATCCGTTGAGCGACACCGCTTCCACATGCCGGTGCCGGATCACTAGTCCCGACTTTCGTCCCTGCTCGACCTGTCGGTCTCACAGTCAAGCTCCCTTGTGCACTTGCACTCGACACCTGATTGCCAACCAGGCTGAGGGAACCTTTGGGCGCCTCCGTTACATTTTGGGAGGCAACCGCCCCAGTTAAACTACCCACCAGGCACTGTCCCTGAACCCGATCAGGGTCCGAGGTTAGAGGTCCAATACGATCAGAGTGGTATTTCAACAACGACTCCACCCACACTGGCGTGCGGGCTTCACAGTCTCCCACCTATCCTACACAAACCGAACCGAACACCAATACCAAGCTGTAGTGAAGGTCCCGGGGTCTTTTCGTCCTGCCGCGCGTAACGAGCATCTTTACTCGTAGTGCAATTTCGCCGAGTCTGTGGTTGAGACAGCAGAGAAGTCGTTACGCCATTCGTGCAGGTCGGAACTTACCCGACAAGGAATTTCGCTACCTTAGGATGGTTATAGTTACCACCGCCGTTTACTGGGGCTTAAATTCTCAGCTTCGCGGATTGCTCCGCTGACCGGTCCTCTTAACCTTCCAGCACCGGGCAGGCGTCAGTCCGTATACCTCGTCTTACGACTTCGCACGGACCTGTGTTTTTAGTAAACAGTCGCTTCTCTCTGGTCTCTGCGACCACCCCCGGCTCCGACCGTGAAGGTCCTCACCGGGACTGGTCCCCCTTCTCCCGAAGTTACGGGGGCATTTTGCCGAGTTCCTTAACCACAGTTCTCTCGATCGCCTCGGTATTCTCTACCTGACCACCTGTGTCGGTTTGGGGTACGGGCCGTGTGAAAGCTCGCTAGAGGCTTTTCTCGGCAGCATAGGATCATGGAATTCGCCTCATTCGGCTACGCATCACCTCTCAGGCTGTGTGCGACACGGATTTGCCTGTGTCACGCCCTACGGGCTTACACCGGTACAACCACTGACCGGCCCCACTACCTTCCTGCGTCACCCCATCGCTTGGCTACTACCACCGAAGGTCCCGTGCAGCAGGCTCTCGGCTCCCGAAGGAACTCGATCACCCTTTGGACGGTTAGTACCGATGATTCACCAGGGGCGCGTTCACACGGGTACGGGAATATCAACCCGTTGTCCATCGACTACGCCTGTCGGCCTCGCCTTAGGTCCCGACTCACCCTGGGCGGATTAACCTGGCCCAGGAACCCTTGGTCATTCGGCGGACGAGTTTCTCACTCGTCTTTCGCTACTCATGCCTGCATTCTCACTCGCGCAGCCTCCACACCTGGATCACTCCGGCGCTTCCCCGGCTGCACGACGCTCCCCTACCCACCCACACACCTGGCCCGCACCCCGTAGGGCACGAGCGGGCTAATGTGAGTGCCGCGGCTTCGGCGGTGTACTTGAGCCCCGCTACATTGTCGGCGCAGAACCACTTGACCAGTGAGCTATTACGCACTCTTTCAAGGGTGGCTGCTTCTAAGCCAACCTCCTGGTTGTCTCAGCGATCCCACATCCTTTTCCACTTAGTACACGCTTAGGGGCCTTAGCCGGCGATCTGGGCTGTTTCCCTCTCGACTACGAAGCTTATCCCCCGCAGTCTCACTGCCGCGCTCTCACTCACCGGCATTCGGAGTTTGGCTGATTTCGGTAAGCTTGTGGGCCCCCTAGACCATCCAGTAGCTCTACCTCCGGTGAGAAACACGCGACGCTGCACCTAAATGCATTTCGGGGAGAACCAGCTATCACGGAGTTTGATTGGCCTTTCACCCCTACCCACAGCTCATCCCCTCAGTTTTCAACCTAAGTGGGTTCGGGCCTCCACGACGTCTTACCGTCGCTTCACCCTGGCCATGGGTAGATCACTCCGCTTCGGGTCTAGAACATGCCACTGAGACGCCCTGTTCGGACTCGCTTTCGCTACGACTACCCCACACGGGTTAACCTCGCGACATGCCACTAACTCGCAGGCTCATTCTTCAAAAGGCACGCCGTCACCCACCGACCACCAAAGGTCGCGCAGGCTCCGACGGATTGTAAGCGCACGGTTTCAGGTACTATTTCACTCCCCTCCCGGGGTACTTTTCACCTTTCCCTCACGGTACTAGTCCGCTATCGGTCACCAGGGAGTATTCAGGCTTATCGGGTGGTCCCGACGGATTCACAGCAGATTTCACGGGCCCGCTGCTACTCGGGTACCCTCCACGAGAGCCGGCATGTTTTCGTCTACGGGATTCTCACCCTCTACGACAGGCCGTTCCAGACCATTTCGACTAACACACCGGTTTCTTACTCTCGCCCACCATGACAGTGATGGGAAGAAGGGCCCCACGACCCCACGAGTGCAACGCCTGCCAGCTCTCACACACCCGCGGTTTAGCCTCTTCCGTTTTCGCTCGCCACTACTCACGGAATCACATGTTGTTTTCTCTTCCTGTGGGTACTGAGATGTTTCACTTCCCCACGTTCCCTCCACACGCCCTATATATTCAGGCGCGGGTAACACGACATCACTCGTGCCGGGTTTCCCCATTCGGAAATCCTCGGATCACAGCTCGGTTGACAGCTCCCCGAGGCATATCGCAGCCTCCCACGTCCTTCATCGGCTCCTGGTGCCAAGGCATCCACCGTACGCTCATAAACACTTACAACAAAGATGCTCGCGTCCACTGTGCAGTTCTCAAACAACACACAACACCCGGTACCGGAAGAAGAACCAACCCCCTCGTTCCCGAGCATCGTCGCTGACAAAACACATTGCGTGTTCTCTCAGGACCCAACAGTGCACCGATATAACTCCTCGGATCCCGCACAGAAACGGGATCCGGACGAGAAGTAGCTGTCAGCGTTCCACCCATGAGCAATCGTGTCCCACCTGCGGGGACAAACGATCTCTGGCCGCACACGGTCCCCGACTGTTCGGGGTGTGTGGGCAGATGCTCCTTAGAAAGGAGGTGATCCAGCCGCACCTTCCGGTACGGCTACCTTGTTACGACTTCGTCCCAATCGCCGATCCCACCTTCGACGGCTCCCTCCCACGAGGGGTTAGGCCACCGGCTTCGGGTGTTACCGACTTTCATGACGTGACGGGCGGTGTGTACAAGGCCCGGGAACGTATTCACCGCAGCGTTGCTGATCTGCGATTACTAGCGACTCCGACTTCACGGGGTCGAGTTGCAGACCCCGATCCGAACTGAGACCGGCTTTAAGGGATTCGCTCCACCTCGCGGTATCGCAGCCCTCTGTACCGGCCATTGTAGCATGTGTGAAGCCCTGGACATAAGGGGCATGATGACTTGACGTCGTCCCCACCTTCCTCCGAGTTGACCCCGGCAGTCTCCTGCGAGTCCCCAACCGAATTGCTGGCAACACAGGACAAGGGTTGCGCTCGTTGCGGGACTTAACCCAACATCTCACGACACGAGCTGACGACAGCCATGCACCACCTGTACACCGACCACAAGGGAAACCCCATCTCTGGGGCGGTCCGGTGTATGTCAAACCCAGGTAAGGTTCTTCGCGTTGCATCGAATTAATCCACATGCTCCGCCGCTTGTGCGGGCCCCCGTCAATTCCTTTGAGTTTTAGCCTTGCGGCCGTACTCCCCAGGCGGGGCGCTTAATGCGTTAGCTACGGCACGGATCCCGTGGAAGGAAACCCACACCTAGCGCCCACCGTTTACGGCGTGGACTACCAGGGTATCTAATCCTGTTCGCTACCCACGCTTTCGCTCCTCAGCGTCAGTTACTGCCCAGAGACCCGCCTTCGCCACCGGTGTTCCTCCTGATATCTGCGCATTTCACCGCTACACCAGGAATTCCAGTCTCCCCTGCAGTACTCAAGTCTGCCCGTATCGCCTGCAAGCCCGCAGTTGAGCTGCGGGTTTTCACAGACGACGCGACAAACCGCCTACGAGCTCTTTACGCCCAGTAATTCCGGACAACGCTCGCACCCTACGTATTACCGCGGCTGCTGGCACGTAGTTGGCCGGTGCTTCTTCTGTACCTACCGTCACTCGCGCTTCGTCGGTACTGAAAGAGGTTTACAACCCGAAGGCCGTCATCCCTCACGCGGCGTCGCTGCATCAGGCTTGCGCCCATTGTGCAATATTCCCCACTGCTGCCTCCCGTAGGAGTCTGGGCCGTGTCTCAGTCCCAGTGTGGCCGGTCGCCCTCTCAGGCCGGCTACCCGTCGTCGCCTTGGTGGGCCGTTACCCCACCAACAAGCTGATAGGCCGCGGGCCCATCCTGCACCGGAAAACCTTTCCACCGACAGCCATGCGGCCGCCGGTCCTATCCGGTATTAGACCCGGTTTCCCAGGCTTATCCCGAAGTGCAGGGCAGATCACCCACGTGTTACTCACCCGTTCGCCACTAATCCACCCAGCAAGCTGGGCTTCATCGTTCGACTTGCATGTGTTAAGCACGCCGCCAGCGTTCGTCCTGAGCCAGGATCAAACTCTCCGTTGAAGACTCACAATCACACCCCGAAGGGCCGATCAGTCATAGACATCGAGCCAAATCACCAGCAAAAAA
>NZ_JAALEH010000169.1:0-5050 GCF_011058195.1 Rhodococcus sp. 14C212
GGGCGAGCGGAGCGACGGGGGGTGTCACCGGGGACGGCGAGTTCTTCTTCCTCGAGATGAACACCCGGCTGCAGGTCGAGCATCCGGTCACCGAGTGCACCACCGGCCTCGACCTCGTCGACCTGCAGCTGCAGGTCGCCGCCGGCGGCCGCCTCGAACCCGAACCCCCACCGGCGAGCGGACATTCGATCGAGGTGCGGCTCTACGCGGAGGACCCGGCGCAGGACTGGCGGCCCCAGTCCGGCACGGTGCACCGTCTCGCGTTGCCCGGCCGCGTCGCCGCGTTCGAGGTGCTGCGCGAGGCCGGGCTGCGCCTGGACTCCGGCGTCGAGGACGGCTCGGCGGTGGGCGTGCACTACGACCCGATGCTCGCCAAGGTGATCGCGTACGCCCCGACCCGGGACCGCGCGGCGCGGATGCTCGCGACGTCGCTGGCCCGCGCCGAGGTGCACGGCCTGCGCACCAACCGGGACCTGCTGGTGAACGTGCTGCGGCATCCCGAATTCCTCGCCGGCAACACCGACACCGCCTTCTTCGGCACCCACGGGCTCGACACGCTCGCCGCGCCGCTCGCCGATGCCGGGACCGAATCGCTCTCCGCGCTCGCCGCGGCCCTGGCGGACGCCGCCGCCCACCGCGCGGCCGCGACGGTCGCCCGCGGCCTGCCGAGCGGCTGGCGCAACCTGCCGTCGCAGCCGCAGGTCAAGCGGTACGAGGGCGACCGCGGTGCACACGAGGTGCGGTACCGGCTCACCCGGTCCGGCCTGATCGCCGACGACCACCCCGGCGTCGTCCTCGTCGCGCACACCGAGCACCGGGTGGTGCTCGCGGTCGACGGCGTGCACCGGCAGTTCCACGTCGCGCAGTACGGCGACGCGGTGCATGTGGACTCGTCGCTCGGCCCGGTACGGCTGCGGGCGATCCCCCGGTTCGTCGAACCCTCCGCCCACGTCGCCGCGGGTTCGCTGCTCGCCCCGATGCCCGGCTCGGTGATCCGGATCGGGGCCGCGGTCGGCGATGCGGTCACCGCCGGGCAACCCGTCCTCTGGCTCGAGGCGATGAAGATGGAACACATCGTCAAGGCCCCCGCCGCGGGCGTGCTCACCGAGCTGCCCGTCGCCGTCGGCACCCAGGTCGAGCTGGGCGCCGTGCTGGCCGTCGTCACCCCCCCCGAGTCCGGCGAACCGTCCGCCCCGGCCGACATCGAGGAGTAACCATGAGCGTCATCGAAACCGACGAGCAGAAGCAGCTGCGCGCCGCGGTCGCGGGCCTGGCCAAGCGCTACAACTACGTCGACTACGTGCTGCCGAAGGCCCGCAAGGGCGAACCGCTGACCGAGCTGTGGCGCGAGGCCGCCCAGCTCGGCTTCCTGGGGGTGAACCTGCCCGAGGAGTACGGCGGCGGCGGGGCCGGCATCTACGAACTCGCCCTGGTCCAGGAGGAACTCGCCGCGCAGGGCTGCGGGCTGCTGCTGGTGGTGGTCTCGCCGGCCATCTGCGGCACCATCATCGCCAAGTTCGGCACCGACGAGCAGAAGCAGCGCTGGCTGCCTGCGCTGGCCGACGGCTCGAAGATCATGGCGTTCGGCATCACCGAGCCCGACGCCGGTTCGAACTCGCACCAGATCACCACCGTCGCGCGGCGCGACGGGGAGGACTGGATCCTGCGCGGCAGCAAGATCTACATCTCCGGTGTGGACCAGGCCGACGCGGTGCTCATCGTGGCGCGCACCGAGGACGCGAAGAGCGGCAAGCTGCGGCCGGCGCTGTTCATCGTCCCCACCGACACGGACAACTTCGTCAAGACGCCGATGGAGATGGACATCGTCGAACCGGACCGCCAGTTCACCCTGTTCCTCGACGACGTGCGCCTGCCGGCGGACGCGTTGGTGGGGCAGCCGGACGCCGCGCTGATGCAGCTGTTCGCCGGGCTGAACCCCGAGCGGATCCTCGGCGCGGCGATGGCCGTGGGCATGGGCCGCTACGCTTTGGACGCGGCGGTGCGGTACGCCAACGAGCGAACCGTGTGGAAGTCGCCGATCGGGGCGCACCAGGGCATCGCGCACCCGCTCGCGCAGTGCAAGATCGAGCTCGAGCTGGCCAAGCTGATGATGCAGAAGGCCGCGGTGCTGTACGACGGCGGCGACGACTTCGGCGCCGCCGAGGCCGCGAACATGGCCAAGTACGCCGCGGCGGAGGCCAGCATCAAGTCGCTCGACCAGGCGATCCAGACGCACGGCGGCGGTGGGCTCACCCGCGAGTACGGGCTGGCCGCGATGCTCGGGGCGGCGCGGATCGCGCGGGTGGCGCCGGTGAGCCGGGAGATGATCCTCAACTTCGTGTCCCAGCACTCGCTGGGCCTGCCCCGGTCGTACTGAGGGGAGTGCCGGTGTCCGAGACGTTCGTCCGGTACGAGGTGAGCGGGGGATTCGCCACCCTCACCCTCGACTCGCCGCACAACCGCAACGCGATCTCCGCCAGGCTCGTGGCGCAGCTCCGGCAGGGACTCGCCGACGCGGCCGCCGACGACGGGGTCCGCGCGGTCGTGCTCACCCACGAGGGCGGCACCTTCTGTGCCGGCGCCGACCTGAGCGAGGCGAGCACCGCGGAGGGCAGCGCCGGGGCGGCGGCCGCCGCCCGGACGCGGGAGATGACGGCGGTGCTGCGGTCGATCCTGGAGCTGCCCAAGCCGGTGATCGGGCGGATCGACGGGCACGTGCGCGCCGGCGGCATGGGGTTGGTCGGCGCGTGCGATCTCGCCGTCGCCGGGCCCCGGTCGACGTTCGCGTTGACCGAGGCCCGGCTGGGGCTGGCGGCATCGATCATCTCGCTGACGGTGCTGCCGCGGCTCACCTCCCGTGCCGCGAGCCGCTACTTCCTCACCGGTGAGCGGTTCGGCCCGGAGGTGGCAGCGGCGATCGGCCTGGTCACCGTCGAGACCGACGATCCGCAGGCGACGGTAGGCGAGATCCTCGCCCAGCTGCGGGAATGCTCGCCGCAGGGGCTCGGCGAGTCCAAGCGGCTCACCACGATGCGGATGCTCGCCGACTTCGACCGCTACGGCGACGACCTGGCGGAGCAGTCGGCGCGGCTGTTCGGCTCCCCGGAGGCGGTCGAGGGGATGACCGCGTTCCTGCAGAAGCGGCCGCCGTCGTGGAGCCGTTCGTGACGCGGTCCGTAAAACGGTCAGGGTTGACCGGATAGTGGTGGGTGTACGACAGTGGCTGTCATGAAACTCGGCATCCAGCCCGACTACGCGGGCGACTTCCGGCAGGTCGTCGACGAGATCGTCGAACTCGAATCGGTGGGACTCGACATCGCGTTCGTCGCCGAGGCGTACAGCTTCGACGCCTTCAGTCAGCTCGGCTACCTGGCCGCGCGCACCTCGACGGTGCAGCTCGGCACGGGCGTCGTGCCGATCTACACCCGCACGCCGTCGCTGCTCGCGATGACGGCCGCCGGCATGGACTACGTCTCCGGCGGCCGCTTCGTGCTCGGCCTCGGTGCGTCCGGCCCGCAGGTGATGGAGGGCTTCCACGGCGTGCCGTACGACGCGCCCCTGCAGCGGACCCGCGAGGTCGTCGACATCTGCCGGGCCGTGTGGCGGCGCGAGAAGCTCGAATACGCCGGCCGCAAGTACACGATCCCCCTGCCGGCCGATCGCGGCACCGGGCTCGGCAAGCCCCTGAAGCTCATCAATCAGCCGGTGCGCGAACGCATTCCGATCATGATCGCCGCGCTCGGCCCGAAGAACGTCGCCCTCGCCGCCGAGATCGCCGAGGCCTGGGAGCCGGTGTTCTTCTTCCCCGAGCACGCGCACCGCGTGTGGGGCGACGCGCTCGCCGAGGGCACGGCGAGGCGGGACCCGGCGCTCGGTGCGCTCGAGGTGGTGGTCAACGTCCAGGTCGGGATCGGTGACAACGTCGCCGAGCTGCGCGACCGCGCTCGACCCCACCTGGCGCTGTACCTCGGCGGGATGGGCGCGAAGGGCAAGAACTTCTACAACCAGCTCGCCCGCACCTACGGCTTCGAGCGCGAGGCCGAGACCATTCAGAACCTCTACCTGGCCGGGCGGAAGAAGGAGGCCGAGGCGGCGATCCCGGACGAGCTGATCGACGGCGTGTGCCTCGTCGGCCCGCGCAGCCACGTCGCCGAGCGTCTCGCCGCGTTCGAGGCCGCCGGAGTCACCACGATCAACATCATGGCCCTCGACGACACCCGGGCCGGGCGCCTCGCCTCGACGGTCACCCTCCGCGAGCTGACCCGCCGGCCTGCCTAGTCTGATCGCCATGAGCAGCCCGTCCCCGGATATCCGCCGTCGCGGCGAGCAGGAGCGCAGCCGCGCCACCCGCAAGCGGATCCTCGACGCGGCGGTGGCCGTGCTCGTCGAGCACGGTTACTCCAACGCCACCACCGTGCGCATCCAGGAGGCGGCCGGCGTGTCCCGCGGGCGGCTGCTGCACCACTACCCGTCGCGGGACGCCCTGCTCGTCGCCGCCGTGCACCATCTCGCCGCCCAGGGGGTCCAGGGCCTCGACGGCGACCATCCCTGGCCCGCCGACCCGGTCGAACGTATCGCCGCCGCGGTCGATCGGATGTGGTGGAACTTCCGGCAGCCGTACTTCTGGGCGTCGATGGAGCTGTGGCTCGCCGCGCGCGGCCACGAGGAACTCCGGGCCGAGCTGCTGCCGCTCGAACGCATCCTGGGCCGGATGATCAAGGAGCAGACGACCGCGAACTTCGGTCCGGAGATCGCGAACCGCCCCCGGTTCGTCGAGGTGCGCGACCTGATCTATCAGGCGATGCGCGGGGCGGCCCTCGGGTACGCCATCGACCCGCGCGACCCGCTGACCGAACCCCAGCTGGCGGTGTGGCGCCGCCAGATGGAACGGGTCCTGGTGGACGACGAACCCGGGGATTCCGCCGCCGGGGGCGCGCTGCGATGACGCGTCAGCCCAAGCAGGATCGGAGCCGGGTCACGCGCCGCCGGCTGCTCGAGGCGAGCATCGACTGCCTCGCGGAGCTGGGGTGGGGCGCGACCACGGTGGGGG
>NZ_JAALEH010000017.1:0-90747 GCF_011058195.1 Rhodococcus sp. 14C212
CGGCACCCGGGTGCTCGATGCGCGCAGCGTGGACGACTTCGCCGCCGGGCATCTGCGCGGGTCGGTCAACGTCGGGTTCGACGGCCGGTTCGCCGAGACCGGCGGGATGGTCGCCGAGGTGGGGGAGACGATCGTGTTGGTCACCTACCCCGGCGAGGAGCAGGACGCGGCGGTGCGGCTGGCCCGGATCGGGTCGGACAACGCGCTCGGGTATCTCACCGTCGACCGCGACGGGCGTTTCCCGGCGGAGCTGGCGGAGCTGGTGCAGCCCGCGGTCCGGACCACCGTCGCCGAGCTCGACGGGTTGCTCGCCGCCGAGGCGGTGACCCTGGTCGACATCCGCAATCCGGGGGAGCGGGAGTTCGGGACGATTCCGGGGGCGGTGCCGATCCCGTTGGCGCAGCTGCGGGCCCGGCTCGAGCAGGTGCCCACCGGTAAGCCGATCGTGGTGCACTGCGCCGGCGGGTGGCGCTCGAGTGTGGCCGCGTCGTTGCTGCGGGCGCAGGGCTTCGAGAACGTCTCGGACCTGCTCGGCGGCTACAACGCCTGGGCCGAGGCCCACGTCCCCGCCTGATCCCGGATCTTCCGAAACCCACGGCAGCCCGCCCCCTGGTCGAACAGGGGGCGGGCTGCCGTCGCTCTGCGCGCCCCCCGTCCGGCCCGAAGAAGGTCGTGACCGACTGGGATCATGCCCGGTGACGGTCCGGTCGGCGACAGGCCGGAATGCCTGCTTTCAGCTCGGGTAGGTTCGTGCGGTGATCCCGGCGCCCTGCGAATGCCGGACTCGGCAGATCGACGCGGGTCGCGTGTCCCTCGTACCTCATCGTGTCGATGAAGCCCGTCATCTCCGGTTGCGGGAGTCGAGTTTTCTCACGAACAAAGTTGTTGCAGCGCTCAGGATTTCGACATCCGCACGGAGCCTGTTGTTCTCTGCCTCCAAACGCTCGAACCCGGCGTTCTCCGCGCTGGTGAACCCGGGTCGGGTGCCCGCGTCGATGTCGGCCTGCGCGACCCGTCAACGCACCGACTTCGTTCCCACACCCACCTGCTCGGCCGCCGCCGCACCGCAGCGGTCACCGAGGAGTACTGGTCTCGGTGCTCTGTCACCGAGCGCACCGCACGGGCACGCAGTGCGGCGTCGATCTTCCTCGGCATGGTGCTCATCCTTCCAACTCGCAAGGATGCGGCATCAAACCCTGGGCGATTCACCCTGGAATTCTCCCGGCCGGTCGGTGCTCCATGTCAGGTGGGCGTTCAGGTCGTAGGTCCAGGGAAGTCCGGCGTTCTTCCATCCGCTCTTCATCCGTTTGCCGTGATAGGCGCTGTGCGGGTCATCCACGAGTCCGCCCTCCATCCCGTCGAGGACATTGTGGACGTTCTCGAAACCGGCATCTGCCAGGGCGTCGACCGCCCGTGCGCTGCGTTCCCCGGAACGGCACATCAACAGGAGAGTGTCGGTGCGGGAGTACAAGCTCATCACTCGGGACACGAAGTTGGGATTGGGTTCTGTAAGGGGTTCGTTCCGCTGTGTGTCCCATTGGTAGGTCAGGAAGACGAAAGGAAGGTTTCTCGCCGTCTCGACGTGGCCCACGAACAGATATTCTTCCGGTGTTCGGACATCGATGATGCTGGTGTGGCCCGGCTGGGTCATTTGCAGCTCGTAGGCCTGAGGGGCTGTCACGTACAGACCGAGGCTCGTCTGTTGCTTCTCTGGTATTGCGGAGGTTTTCTGTCCTGCGCGAGGGATCGAAGAGCGACTGACTGCTTGCTGACGTTCGGGCATCGACGTATCTCCTGGTTCTCCTCGGCGGCACCGGCGGGGCGAACGATCCACAGCGGGTGCGGGCGAGAAGCCCGTCGTTCGCCGCCAGGTCCCGGTCGGACTCCGCGGTCACGCACGGTCATGATCGGGGAAGTGATTTCGGACAGGGCCGAGGCCCCCGCTCATCATGTGCGGGGGCCTCTGTCCAGGCCGGTGCAGACGACGAATTGCTGATCGACAGGGTCGGCTCCGGACAGGTTCGCCGGCGTGTTCTCCGGTCGGAGGTGACCACGGCATCGAACCGGTTCCTCGCCTTTCGGTTCGCGATTGCAAGCACCGCGTGCCGGTGGGGGGAAGAGCCTGCCCTCAGAACGGCTTGTCGCCGACGATCGTCGCGCGTTCCATCTTCCGGACCGCCGGCCAGTAGTCCTGGACCGCGTAGTGCTGGGTGCAGCGGTTGTCCCAGATCGCGACGCTGTTCTTCGTCCAGCGCCAGCGAACCTGGTACTCGGGGATTGCCGCACGGCTGATCAGGTAGTTGAGCAGGTTGCCGGCGGCGGGGGCGTAGTCCGCGCCGTAGCGCACGTTCTGTGGCGTGTGGAAGTTGACGAAGTTCGTGGTGACCGCGTTGACGTAGAGGATCTTTTCCCCGGTCTCCGGATGGGTGCGCACCACAGGATGCTCCGCGTCGGGGTATCGCTCCTTCAGCTCGAGGCGCTGTTCCATCGGCTTGGAGGCACCGAAAACAGCTTCGAAGCTGTGACGGGCCCGCAAGCCGTCGATCTGTTCCTTGACGCTCTCGGGCAACCCCCGGTACGCCTCGGCCATGTTCACCCAGATCGTGTCGCCCCCCACTTCGGGAGTCTCGACGCAGCGCAACACAGATCCCATCGAGGGGAACTCCCGCCAGGTCGTGTCGCTGTGGAAGATGTTCTCGATATGCTCCGGCTTGCTGTCGAGGTCCTTGTAGAGCAGTGCCAAGCCGGATTCGTTGCCCGTATTCGGGTTGTACCCTTCGAGCTCACCGAACCGTCTGGCGAAGGCGAGATGGTCGGCGCGGGTGATGTTCTGGTCACGCAGGAACAGGACCTTGTACTCGAGCAGGAGTCTTTTCACCTCGGCGAACAGAGCGTCGTCGCGTGCGATGTCGGCGAGGTTGACGTCGAACAGTTCAGCGCCGATGTGGCAGGTGAGCGGCTTGGCTTCGATCGTAGCCCGCGGAACGTCGCCGGCTGCCGCGGCGGCTGTGTGCTTTGCGCTCGGAAGAGTGTCGGTCATGGCTTTCTCCTTGGTGTGGGTTGCAATGGTGTGGCTGTTCCGACCCGTTCGGTTCGGGCCGCGAAGTCCGCGGAACGGTGGGAGAGTCAGACGCAGAGAACCGAGGAACCGATGCTGCGGCCCGCTTCGAGGTCCCGGTGGGCCTGCGCTGCGTCGGGTAGGGCGTAGCGCTGATTGATGTCGATCTTGATGCGGCCGGTCTCGACATGGTCGAACAACTCGTTCGCAAGCTCGGCACGCTCTGTCGGGTCGGCGAGATAGTCCGCCAGCGCGGGTCGGGTGACGAAATGCGACCCCTTGGTCGCGAGTTGCAGGGCATCGATCGGTGGAATCGGGCCGGATGCGGTACCGAAACACACCAGCAGGCCCCGCCGTTCGAGCGAGTCGAGGGAGGCGGCGAACGTGTCCTTGCCGATGCTGTCGAACACGACCGGTACACCGACACCGTCGGTCAACTCCCGCACCCGCGCGGCTACATCCTCCTTTCGGTGGAAGATGACGTGATCGCAGCCGTAGGCGCGAGCCACTTCGGCTTTGTGATCATTGGAGACGGTGCCGATCACACGCAGTCCGAGCAGTTTCGCCCATTGCAGGAAGATCAGGCCGACCCCGCCGGCTGCGGCGTGCAGAAGAACGGTCTCGCCAGGCGCGAGCGGATGAATGCGGCGCAGAAGATAGGCCGCGGTGAGGCCGCGGGTGGTCATTGCGGCCGCTGTCTCGGAGGAGATCGCGTCGGGCAGTCCGATCAGGGAGGTCGCCGGCATCACCCGCTCTGTGCTGTAGGCACCCAAGGGACTGTGTGCATAGGTGACGCGATCACCGACGGCAACGTGCGATACGCCGTCGCCGACGGCCTCCACGACGCCGGCCGCCTCGATCCCGAGTCCGGCGGGAAGTACGGCCGGGTAGTAGCCGGTGCGGAAGTAGGTGTCGGCGAAGTTGACTCCGACCGCCGTGTGCCGGATCCGGACTTCCCCGGGTCCTGGTGTCCCGACGTCGACCTTCTCCCATCGCAGTACCTCGGGACCGCCGGGTTGATAGAAGCGGATCGCGTGTGCCACGGAAGTCTCCGTTTCGACTGGACCCGACGCTCGGCCGGATCATGGTTCTGGTGTGCGATTCACGGGGCCGTTTCCACCGGGCCCCGGCGTCCTCGATGTTTCGGCATCGACGCAGTTCGGCCGGCCGGCAACCGACGTGAGTTCCCTCGGGGATCCCCAGCACACGGCGAGCCGGCACCGTGTGGAAGTTCCTTTTTCGGGTCCGGTGTTCATGCGCTCCCCTGCGGGGCGAGCATCTGACCTCGTTGGGGATTACGGCAAAGATTAGGACAGCGACCCAGCTCACGTCTTGACCGTGGGTGGCAGAATCATTGATCATCCGTGGCGCATCGTAGGAGGACTGATGACTCTGCTCGTGCGTAACGCGGTGCTGAATGGTTACCTGGACCTTGCCCGGTCCCTGGGAGTCGACCATCTTCCGCTGTTGAGGAGGGTGGGACTACACCCTGCCGACCTGGTGGTGCACAACCAGTGGATCGCGGTCGACACGGTCGCCGAGCTGTTGCACCTTTCCGCCGCCGCGTCCGTCGAGGCGTTCGGGCTTCGTCTGGCGGAGAATCGGCGCCTGTCCAATCTGGGTCCGATCAGCCTCGCCGCCCGCGAGGAACCCGACGTCCGCAGCGCGCTGAGCATGATCAGCCGCTACGAGCACCTGCACAGCGAGGCACTGCACATCCGAGTGTTCGAGCTCGACGGGCTCGCCACTGTCAAGGTCGATCTCGACCTGAGTGCGGAGACCGACGGTCGGCAGCTCATCGAGCAGACCGTCGGCACGGTTGTTCGTATCGTCCGCACGCTCGTGGGCGGCCACTGGAAGCCGGTCACCGTCTGCTTCACCCACATGCCCCCGACCGACCTCACCATCCATCATCGGGTCCTCGGTTACGCGGTCCGATTCGGCGCGGACTTCAACGGGCTCGTGCTGTACTCCGCGGAACTCGACGCGCCAAATACCCTGTCCGATCCTCTGTTCCGCCCGTTTGCGCAGCAATACATCGAAGCGATCGCTCCTGCCCGGAGCGCCGACGAACTCGATCGCATCCGCAATCTGATCGAGGCGCTGCTCCCCACCGGACGCTGCTCGCTCCAGCAGGTCGCGCACACCCTGGGTATCGACCGCAAGACCGTTCACCGGCACCTCGCGAAATCGAACGAGACCTTCTCGTCGATTCTCAACTCCGTCCGTATCAAGCTCGCCCGTCAGTACGTCGGACGCCAGAGCCGTTCCTTGACGGAAGTCGCGCAGTTGCTGGGGTTCTCCGAACTGTCGGCGTTCTCGCGGTGGTTCCGCAGGGAGTTCGGCACCAGTCCGAAGGCCTGGCGGGCAATTCGCCGCGACGCCTGATTCCGATCCACCGTCTCGGCCGTGGTGACCGTATCCGCGGCTTCCCCGGGCCGCGTCTCGGGAATCCGGCCACGGCGAACCCACACGGGCGTGTTTCCCGGTACATGCCCCATCATGTCAATCGAAGTGCCACCATCGGTCAAGAAGTACCTACGGCGCTCGGATAATGTGACGCGTGCCACCTTCGCATGCTGGCCTACCGCGCCGCCGTCCCTCCTGGAGTGCACCTTGACTACCGACATCCCGACCTCCCGTACGCCCGTGGTCGATTCGATGCGTGAACGCGGCGGCTGGAATCCCATGTGGGACCAGCTGTTCGACTGGGATCCGGAAGGGACCGAGCACTTCATGGCCTTCGCCACGGCGCCGATGCGACGAGGTGTGCTCTCTCCCCAGGTGGTGGAGCTGTTGAGCATCGCCATCGACGCCGCCTGCACCCACATGTATGCGCCGGGGGTCCGTCGGCACATCCGCGCCGCCCTCGAACTGGGAGTGACCCGGCAGGAGATCCTCGCCGTGCTGCAGTACGCCAGTGCGGTGGGGATCCACGCCTGCAATCTCGGCGTTCCGATCCTCGCCGAGGAACTCGCCGCCTACGAGGGGCGCGCCGGCGGACAGTGACACGCCACCCACGTAACACCTCACAACGATAAGGACGATCATGCACTACCTCGACGATTCGCTGCTGCCCGAGAACCAGGAAAAGCTCGTCATCCAGGTCGCCCCGTACGGTCCGGAGTTCCTGCCCGGGGACTCGGACGACATCCCGGTGACGATGGACGAGCAGATCCAGAAGGCGGTCGACTGCTACAACGCCGGCGCGCAGGTGCTGCACGTGCACGTGCGCGAAGAAGACGGCCGCGGCTCGAAGCGGCTCGAAATGTTCAACGAGATGCTCGCCCGGCTGCGCGAGGCGGTGCCGGAGATGATCCTGCAGGTCGGTGGGTCGATCTCGTTCGCCCCGCCCAAGGACGGCGAGGCGGCGAAGTGGCTGCCCCACGACACCCGTCACATGCTGGCCACCCTGGACCCGGCCCCGGATCAGGTGACCATCGCCATCAACACCAACCAGATGAACCTGGTCGAGTTGATGACCGACGACGATATCGCCGGAACTTCGTTCCAGGACCCGGCTATCTACAAGGCCTACCGGGACATGACCGTCGAGGCCGGCCCCGACTTCTACCTCGAGCACCTGCGCCGCCTCACCGACGCAGGTATCCAGCCGCACTTCATGCTCGGAAACCTGGCGCAGCTCGAGACCGTGGAGCGGCTGATCCGGCGGGGTCACTACACCGGTCCGCTGGTGCTGAACTACGTCGCGATCGGCGGCGGCGCAGCCGGCGTGCACCCGGCCGATCTGATCGAGTTCATCCGCCGAACCCCCGACGGCGCGGTGTTGACCATCGAGTCGATCATGCGTCACGTCATCCCGATGTGCACGATCGCGATCGCGCTCGGCCAGCACGTGCGGGTAGGCATCGAGGACAACCTGTGGGGTCGCAAGGGCGAGCGGCGGACCTCGGTCGAACAGGTCGAGCAGATGGTGCGCATCGCCGGTGAGCTCGGCCGTGAGGTGGCCACCTGCAAGGACGCGCGCGAGATCTACAAGCTCGACGAGACCTACGCCGACACCGACACCGCTCTGGCCAAGCTCGGCTACGCGCCGAACCGCAAGCCCGGCCAGCTCGGCTTCCTGCACCACGCCTGAATGATCACCGACAGGTGATCCGCGCCTGAACCCCGGGGGCGCGCGGCCGACACGGTTCCGCGCCCCCGGTACCCGCGGGGCCACGGGTCCCCGCTCCCGGTCCCGATCGGCCATAGGAGAGCCCATGGGCACACACATCACCACGACCACCGAGGACCCGGCCGCCGCCCCGGCCACGTCGAGCCGCAAGTCGCGAATCTACCCCTGGGTCGTCTTCGTTCTCATCTTCGGTTTGCTGTTGTCGGACTACATGTCCCGTCAGGTTCTCAGCGCCGTCTTTCCCTTCCTCAAAGAGGAATGGGCACTCTCTGATTCGGAGCTGGCCGCGCTCAACAGCGTGGTCGCACTGATGGTCGGCCTGTGTGCCATCCCCCTGTCCCTACTGGCGGATCGATGGGGCCGCCTCAAGAGCGTGATCTTGATGGCGACGATATGGAGTGTGGCCACCCTCATGTGTGCCGTGGCCACCAGTTACGGCCAGATGCTCGGTGCGCGGTTCCTCATCGGCGTGGGGGAAGCCGCCTACAGCAGCGTGGGCCTCGCTCTGTTGCTCACGATCTTCGCTCCCGGAAAACGTTCTGCCATCAGTGGCGCGTTCTTGGCCGGCTCGCCGATCGGCTCGGTGGTAGGGGTCATGCTCGGTGGGGTCATCGCCGTCCACGTCGGTTGGCGCTGGTCGTTCGCGTCCCTGGCGATCCTCGGATTGATCCTGGTGGCGCTGTTCCGTGCCGTGGTCACCGAACGTCGGCTGGCGGAATACCGATACTCGGACCCAGCCGAGGCGCAACAGACAGCAGCGCAGGGCTATCGCGCCCCCTTGTCGAGCCTGATCACCAACCCGGCGGTGCTCTGCGCCTATATCGGTGGAGGGCTGTTGGTTTTCACCCCCGCGGTGTTGATGGCATGGCTGCCGAGCTTTTTCAATCGCTACTACGACATGGTCCCGGACCGCGCCGGTGCGATGGCAGCACTGTTCATCTTGTGCATCAGCGTCGGTATGCCACTGTGTGGCCTGATCACCGATCGGATCAGTCGGATCGCCCCGATACGCAAATGGCTCGTTTCGGCGATCTTCTGTCTCCTGTCGGCGGTCCTGCTGCTCACCGGTTTTGCCGCCGAACCAGGAGTGCCGCAGTTGGTGATGCTCGCAGCAGGAGCATTCTTCTCCAACGGGGCCTTCGGACCGGTAACCGCACTCGTAGCCGATCTGACCCACTCCAGTCTCCGCGCCACCGCTCTCGGCACAGCTATCCTGTTCTACAACTTGCTGGGGTTGGCGCTGGGTCCGATGGTGGTCGGGGCCCTGGCCGACCGGATCGGCCTGTACTCGGCCCTGCAGCTCTCGCCGCTCATGTATCTTGCCGCCATCGTCGCGCTGGTCGTGGGCAAGCGCCTCTACCCAGCGGGAACACGCAAACTCGCCGCACTGGACACGCGTCCGACCATGTGACTTCTCCGATTCTCCTGGAGGCGACCGTGAACATCACCAATTGTCCGACCGTGGTCATCGTCCCCGGTCTCGCTCCGCTCGCCACAGACCATTGGCAGCACCAACTCGCTCAGCAGCTTCCCCAGGTCTGCACCGTCGAACGCCCCACCGGGACCCCACTCGATCGGGCAGGGTGGGTGGCCGCCCTCGAAAAAACCCTGTCCGACATCACCGGACCCGTCGTGGTCGTCGCCCACAGTGCCGGTGTCCTCACCACCGTGCACTGGGCGCGGGAAGCCACACGGCCGGTCCACGGAGCGCTCCTGGTCACCCCACCGGACTTCGAACTGCCCCTTCCCGACGGATACCCATCGGTGGACGAACTCACCCGATACGGGTGGAACCCGATCCCACGTCGGCGCCTGCCGTTCCGCAGCATCGTCGCTGCAAGCTCCGACGATCCGCTTGCCTGCCCCCGGCGAGTCGCCGGCATGGCAGAGATGTGGGGCAGCCGCCTGGTCGACCTCGGCGACGTCGGCCACCTCACCCCGGCCTCGGGTTATGGGTACTGGCCGCAAGCCGAAGACCTTCTCCAGGACCTGATCGCCAGGGTCCCCACGGGCGCCGCCGTTCGTCGATGAGGCCGAACCGGGCGGATCCCGACACCGTCGTCCCACCCACCACCTCCGACGAACTTTCCGGCCGGACCGTCGCCGGCCCCGACCGACCGAACCACGAACAGAGAGACAGCCAGCGTGCTCAACCTATCCGCACTTCTCGACGACTCCGCTCGCCGGTACCCCGACCGCGAGGCCCTCGTGCTCGGCGACGTACGGCTGACCTACGCGCAGACCAATCGCTACGCGAACCAGGTGGCCAACCTTCTGATCTCCCGTGGTGTCGAACCCGGCGACAAGGTCGCACTCTCCTGCCCGAACCTGCCCCAGTTTCCGATCATCTACTACGGGATCCTCAAGGCAGGCGCCGTCGTCGTCCCACTCAACATCCTCCTCAAGGAAGACGAAATCGACTACCACCTAGTCGATTCCGGCGCCGTGGTGTACTTCTGCTTCGAAGGAAGCGACGAACTTCCCTTGGGGAGGCGCGGGTGGACCGGGTTCGGTCGGGCACCGCAGTGCCGAGAGATGTTCCTCATCACCGCCGACTCCGCGGCGACCGCCGAGACGGGACTTCCAGGCATCGAAAACCTGGCTCAGGCTCTCCAGAGGCAACCTGCCGAGTTCGAAACGGTGGTCCGCGAACCGGCCGACACCGCAGTGATCCTCTACACCAGTGGAACAACGGGCAAACCCAAAGGTGCCGAGCTGACCCACGCCAACATGACGCTCAACGCGCTGACCGCCAACCAGCTCTTCGGAAGCAATCCCGTCCCGCACGACACACATCTGATCACGCTGCCGCTGTTCCACTCGTTCGGTCAGACCGCCAATCTCAACGCGGGCTTCGCGGTCGGTGCAACCCTGGTGCTCCAGCCCCGCTTCGATGCTGCGGCCGCGCTGGAACTGATGACACGAGAAGAGATCACCGTCTTCGCCGGCGTACCGACGATGTACTGGGGCCTGCTCGGCGCCCTCGGCGACGGTGTCGACGTCGACCGGATCGCACAGAACATGCGGCTGGCGATCTCCGGCGGTGCGGCGCTGCCGGTGGATATCCTCACCCGCTTCCGGGAGCGCTTCGGAATCGACATCCTGGAGGGCTACGGACTGTCCGAGACCTCACCGCTGGCCATCTTCGGTGACCCTGCTCGCCCTCCGCGTCCGGGATCGATCGGCGTCCCGATCTGGGGTGTCGAAGCCAGGCTCGTCGACCCGCGCTGGAACACGATCACCGGTACCGACGTCGTCGGAGAGATCGCGATCCGCGGCCACAACATCATGAAGGGCTACCACAACCAGCCCGAGGCCACCGGTCACGTCATGCGCGACGGCTGGTTCCGCACGGGCGACCTCGCCCGACAGGACGAAGACGGCTACTTCTACATCGTCGACCGCGCCAAGGACATGATCATCCGCGGGGGATTCAACGTCTACCCGCGGGAGATCGAAGAAGTCCTGGTGACCCACGAGGCCGTTTCCCTCGCCGCGGTGGTCGGCATCCCGCACGAGAGCCACGGCGAGGAAATCAAGGCGTTCGTCATCCTCGAGCCCGGCGCGAGCCTCACCGAGGACAAGCTGATCGCCTGGGCCAAGGACCAGATGGCGGATTACAAGTACCCCCGCGAGATCGAGTTCGTCGCGACCTTGCCCATGACAGCGACGGGCAAGATTCTCAAGCGCGAACTCGTCTAGTTCTCGTCACCACCGATTTTTCCCATTCCGGACGAAAGGACGTCGCGATGCAGCTTCAAGGCAAGGTCGCGGTCATCACAGGAGCAGCCCAAGGCCTGGGCAAGGCCACCGCCGTGGCGATGGCGAAGGAAGGCGCAGACACCGTCGTGTGCGACATCCAGGAAGACCTGCTGCACGAGGTGGCCGAGGAAATCGAGGCCCTGGGCAGGCGGTGCCTTCCCGTGCGCTGTGACGTCTCCTCGAGCCGAGAGGTCACCCAACTGTTCGAACGAGCAGTCCAGGAGTTCGGTACCGTGCACATCCTCGTCAACAACGCGGCCCGCGTACCGATCAACGCCGCGGAAACAGAACGGCGGAACAAGCACTACGCGTACGTGACCACCCCCGTGCCCCGCTCGTCGCTCGGCATCACCAGCAGCCTCGAGGACGAGGACTGGCTCAAGTGGTGGGATGTCAACGTTCACGGGGTCTTCTATTGCACTCGTGAAGCGCTGAAGTTCATGGAGCCCCAGAAGTACGGCAAAATCGTCAACATCACCTCCATCGCGGGCGTCTCGGCGGCCAGCACTCACAGCCCCGGATACTCCGCGAGCAAAGCTGCCGTCGCCAGTCTCACCAAGACCGTGGGCTTCGATGTCGCCGGCTCGAACATCTATGTCAACGCCATCGCCTGTGGTGCCGTCCTCACACCGGCACTCGAGGAGGTTCTGGGCGTTCTCAGTGACGAGCAGAAGGCCAGCATCTACCAGATGATTCCGCTGGGCCGGATCGGCAAGCCCGAGGAATACGCCTCCCTCGCTGTATATCTGGCTGGAGATACGCACTATCTTGTCGGACAAGTACTCAACGCGAACGGCGGAATCGTCATCTGACACAGCAGTTGTGCAGTGGTTCCGGAATCCGGGCTGCGTCGATCGCTCCTGCCCGGGCGGAATACTCGCCGCGAAGCGAACAACTGATGTCGATTCCCACGCTCAACGACTCTCGCCATTTGGCCATGTTCAACGGAAAGACTTCATGACTGATTACGATGCCCTTGTCATCGGCGGAGGGCAATCCGGCCTCGCCGCCGCCCGTGCCCTGTCCCGACAAGGATTGGACACGGCGATCCTCGAGGCCGGAGACGAACCCGTGGGTTCCTGGCCGCGCTACTACGACAGCCTCGTCCTGTTCTCCCCGGGCCGATACAGCTCTCTACCGGGGATGGCGTTTCCGGGTGGTGAAGACCGCTACCCCCGCCGAGACGAGGTGATCGACTACCTGCGTCGCTACGCCGACACCGTCGACGCCGACATCCTTACCCACCAACGCGTCGACACGGTCGAGTACGACGGAACAGGCTTCACTGCCCACACGGCCGGCGGGGATACCTTCACGGCCCCACGACTCGTCGCCGCCACGGGTTCCTTCGACTCACCGTACGTTCCCCGCCTGCCCGGACTGGACACCTTCACCGGCACCGTGCTGCACGCCAGTGAGTATCGTGAGCCCACTGCGTTCGCCGGTCAGCACGTGATCGTCGTCGGCGCGGGAAACTCTGCCGTGCAGATCGCCGTCGAACTGGCCGAACATGCCGAAGTGACCCTCGCAAGCCGCAATCCGCCGAAGTACCTGCCCCAGGAGCCGCTGGGCCGCCCCCTCCACTTCTGGGCCACGGTCACCGGGTTCGACGCCGCCCCGATCGGTCCGTATCTGCGCACGGCTCCCACGCAGCGCGTCCTCGACACAGGTCGCTACCGTCGCGCCCTCACTATCGGAAACCCTGTCCCCAGAAGCATGTTCACCAGTATCGACGGCACCACCGTGAACTGGCCGGACGGCACCACCTCCACCGCGGACTCGGTGCTGCTTGCCACCGGATACGCCCAGCATCTGCCCTATCTCGTCGGACTCGGAGCCCTCGATTCCACCGGTCGTGCCCGACATCGCGGCGGCATCTCCACCACCCATCCCGGGCTTGCCTACCTCGGAATCGACTGGCAGCGCACCCCGTCTTCGGCATCCCTGCGCGGAGTCGGCCGCGATGCAGAATTCGTCGCCGCTCGTCTTGCCCGTACCCGGAAATCCACGACCACCGGGCTTGGGTCGGCGAAACAATGAACCTTTGTGGCCCGCTGCCCTCGTGCTCGACGAGAAGGTCAGCGCGCTGGCCGGTGCCGCCGGACTGTTCGACATCGCCAACGGGATGACCGTGCGCGCATCTCCGAAAGACGTCGCCTTCCCCGACGTCGACCTCACCGCCCATCTGTTCACCGAACCCCGCGGTGACTGGCTCGGCTTCGACACCACCGTCTCGTTCGGTCCCGACGGCCTGGGGGTTGATCAGCAGCGTCCTCCATGACACCCGCGGTCCCGTCGGCACCGTGTCCCAGGTCCTCACCGTCCGCCCCAACCGACCGTCGTGCCGGCGGGGGTGTCCGCGACGGACACGGTCAGGCGCCGACGTAGGCCGCGAGGTGCTCGCCGGTGAGGGTGGAGCGGGTGGTGACGAGGTCGGCCGGTGTGCCCTCGAAGACGATCCGGCCACCGTCGTGGCCGGCGCCGGGACCGAGATCGATGATCCAGTCGGCGTGCGCCATGACCGCCTGGTGGTGCTCGATGACGATGACCGACTTGCCGGAGTCGACGAGCCTGTCGAGCAGGCCGAGCAGTTGCTCGACGTCGGCGAGGTGGAGTCCGGTTGTCGGCTCGTCGAGGACGTAGACGCCGCCCTTCTCTGCCATCCGGGTGGCCAGCTTGAGTCGCTGCCGCTCACCGCCGGACAGCGTGGTGAGCGGCTGGCCGAGGCTGAGGTAGCCGAGCCCGACGTCGGCGAGCCGCTGCAGAATCTTGTGGGCCGCCGGGATCCGCGACTCGCCGGCGCCGAAGAACCCCTCGGCCTCGGCCACCGGCATCGCGAGCACGTCGGCGATGTTCCGGCCGCCGAGCGTGTACTCCAGCACCTCGGCCTGGAACCGCTTCCCCTCGCACTCCTCGCAGGTGGATTCGACGGTGGCCATGACGCCCAGGTCGGTGTAGATGACTCCGGCGCCGTTACAGGCGGGACACGCGCCCTCGGAGTTGGCGCTGAACAACGCCGGCTTCACGCCGTTGGCCTTCGCGAAGGCCTTCCGGATCGGGTCGAGCAGTCCGGTGTACGTCGCCGGGTTGCTCCGCCGCGAGCCCTTGATCGCCCCCTGGTCGACCGACACCACCCCGTCGCGCCCGGACACCGAACCGTCGATCAGCGAGCTCTTGCCCGAGCCTGCCACTCCGGTGAGGACGACCAGCACGCCGAGGGGAATGTCCACGTCGACGTCCTGCAGGTTGTGGGTGTCGGCGCCGCGCACTTCCAGCACACCCGACGGTGTACGCACCGAGGGCTTCACCGACGCGCGGTCGTCCAGGTGCCGTCCGGTGAGCGTGTCACTGGCACGCAGCTCCTCGACGGTGCCCTCGAATACCACCTTGCCGCCCTCGGTGCCGGCGCGTGGTCCCAGGTCGACGACGTGGTCGGCGATCGCGATCACCTCCGGCTTGTGCTCGACGACGAGCACCGTGTTGCCCTTGTCGCGTAGTTGCAGCAGCAGGTCGTTCATACGCGCGATGTCGTGCGGGTGCAGGCCGATGGTGGGTTCGTCGAAGACGTAGGTGACGTCGGTGAGCGAGGAGCCGAGATGGCGGATCATCTTGGTGCGCTGGGCCTCTCCCCCGGAGAGGGTGCCCGCCGGGCGGTCGAGTGAGAGGTACCCCAACCCGATCTCGGCGAACGAGTCGAGGAGGTGTTGCAGCCCGGTGAGCAGCGGGGCCACCGACGGTTCGTCGAGGCTCCGGACCCAGACGGCCAGGTCGCTGATCTGCATCGAGCAGACGTCGGCGATGTTCTTCCCCTTGATCTTCGACGACCGGGCCTCCTTGCCGAGCCGGGTGCCGTCGCACTCGGGGCAGGTGGAGAAGGTCACGGCCCGTTCCACGAACGCCCGGATATGCGGCTGCAGTGCGTCGACGTCCTTGGACAGCATCGACTTCTGGATCTTCGGGATCAGTCCCTCGTACGTCAGGTTGATACCTTCGACCTTGATCTTGGTCGGCTCCTTGCGGAGCAGATCGTGCAGTTCCTTCTTGGTGTACTTGCGGATCGGCTTGTCCGGGTCGAAGAAGCCGCAGCCCCGGTAGATCCGGCCGTACCAGCCGTCCATGCTGTAGCCGGGGATCGTGAGCGCGCCCTCGTTGAGCGACAGACTGTCGTCGTACAACGCGGACAGGTCGAAGTCGGTGACCGCGCCCATCCCCTCGCAGCGCGGGCACATGCCGCCGAGCCGGTGGAAGGTCGCCCTCTCGGTCTTCGTCTTGCCGGCGCCGCGCTCGACCGTGATCGCACCGCTGGCCTTCACCGAGGGGACGTTGAACGAGTACGCGTTGGGCGAGCCGATGTGCGGCTGCCCCAGCCGGCTGAAGAGGATGCGCAGCATCGCGTTTGCGTCGGTGGCGGTGCCGACGGTGGAGCGGGGGTTCGAGCCCATCCGCTCCTGGTCGACGATGATCGCGGTCGTCAATCCTTTGAGTACGTCGACATCGGGCCGGGCCAGCGTCGGCATGAAACCCTGCACGAAGGCGCTGTAGGTCTCGTTGATCATCCGCTGCGACTCCGCGGCGATCGTGCCGAACACCAGAGAGCTCTTGCCCGAGCCGGAGACGCCGGTGAACACCGTCAGCCGGCGCTTCGGGATCTCGACGCTGACGTCCTCGAGGTTGTTCACGCGCGCACCGTGCACGCGGATCAGGTCGTGGCTGTCGGCAACGTGCCGCGCGTGCGACCGCGTGTCCGTCCTCGTGGCCATGCTCGTGGTGTCTCCATCTGCCGGGAGGGGAAAGCTCGAGTCAATGGTGACGTCCATGGCGGTCAGGTTAGGTGCGGCTCGACGACTTCCGCTTCTCGATTCCTGATCGGTCTGGTCACCGTCTTCGCGACACACGACGGCATCCCTGCCGCCGCGTGCGCCGCCTGACGGCGGTAGATGCTGGGCGGCACACCGACCAGTTCGGTGAAGCGGGTGCTGAAGGTGCCCAGCGACGAGCAGCCCACCGCGAAACACACCTCGGTGACACTCAGATCGCCGCGACGCAACAGTGCCATTGCGCGTTCGATTCGCCGCGTCATCAGGTATGCGTACGGCGACTCGCCGTACGCCGCCCGGAACTGCCGGCTGAGGTGCCCCGCCGACATGTGCACCCCGCGGGCGAGCGCCTCCACGTCCAGCGGCTGTGCGTACTCCCGATCGATGCGGTCACGGACGCGGCGCAGCCGCGCGAGATCGCGCAGGCGCTGCGCGTCAGCAGGTCCCCCGGTCACGTACGCGATCGTGCCACGTCGCAGCGGAGTTGCCCAGCGCTTCCGACGTGCCGCGCGTGGACGGCGAGTACGTCGACGAGGGGAACGGACTCGCGCTCGGCGGATCGATCAGGAATCGAGAAGCGCGGGACACAGAGACGCTCCTAACCTGCTCGTCATGGATATCACCATTCACACGAGCTTCCTGCCGCACGACGACCCGGACGCCTCCCTCGCCTTCTACCGCGACGTCCTCGGCTTCGAGGTCCGCAACGACGTCGGGCAGGGCAAGATGCGCTGGATCACGGTGGGCCCCGCCGGTCAGCCCGACACGTCCATCCTCCTGGCGCCGCCGGCCGTCGACCCGGGCATCACCGACGACGAGCGCCGCACCATCGCCGAGATGATGGCGAAGGGCACCTACGGCTGGATCCTGCTGGCCACCCCGGACCTCGACGCCACATTCGAAAAGGTGCAGGCCGGCGACACCGAGGTCGTCCAGGAGCCGACCGAACAGCCGTACGGCATCCGCGACTGCGCCTTCCGCGACCCGGCGGGCAATCTGGTCCGCATCCAGGAGCTTCGCTGAGCCGTGCGGGCGTCGATGCGGCCGTGCCGGTCGGCACCACCGAGCACCTGGCGTGCCGAGGCCCGCCACCCCAGGTGCTCGTAGACGTCGAGGGAAGACGAAGAGGGGGTGCTCTCATGTGTCAGGCCGAATGGCGACGTGCACGCGCCGAGGCGCAGCGCCTGACCGATCTCGCGCGGCTGCGCCGCGTCCGTGACCGGATCGAACGGGAGTACGCGCAGCCGTTGGACGTGGAGGCGCTCGCCCGCGGCGTGCACATGTCGGCCGGGCACCTCAGCCGGCAGTTCCGGGCCGCATACGGCGAGTCGCCGTACGAGTACCTGATGACGCGGCGCATCGAACGCGCGATGGCGCTGTTGCGTCGTGGCGATCTCAGCGTCACCGAGGTGTACTTCGCGGTGACAAGACCGGTCAGGAATCGAGAAGCCCGGGCCGGCAAGCAGTCCCTAGCGTGATGGTCATGACAACCACCGCATCCCACACGTCCATCGCATCTGTCACCCTCGAGGTGGCCGACCCCGAGACCGCCTACCGCTTCTACACCGCCTTCGGCGTGGACACGTACCTACGCCTGCGAGCATCCGAGTCGCACTCCACCGGATTCCGTGGCTTCACCCTGGCGCTCACGGTGTCCCGGCCGGCCACCGTCGACAGCTTCCTCGGCGCTGCCGTGGACGCCGGCGCCGCGGTGCTCAGGCCCGCCGCGAAGTCGCTCTGGGGCTACGGCGGCGTCGTCCAGGCCCCGGACGGGACGATCTGGAAGGTCGCGACCTCGGCGAAGAAGGACACCGGCCCGGCCACCTGTGAGATCGACGAGATCGTCCTGCTGCTCGGTGTGGAGGGCGTGAAGGCCAGCAAGCAGTTCTACGTCGGCCGGGGCCTGACCGTGGCCGAGAGCTTCGGTGGCAAGTACGCCGAGTTCACTGCCGGCGAGTCCAGCCCCGTCAAGCTGGCGCTGTACAAGCGCCGCGGCCTGGCCAAGGACCTCGGCGTCCCCGCCGACGGCACCGGCTCGCACCGCATCGTCCTCGGCAGCACGGCCGGCCCCTTCATCGACCCGGACGGATTCGCCTGGGAGGTTGCCACATCGTTCACCCCCGCGCCGCCCGCGGTGCCTGCACAGTCCTGACCGGCCTCATCCCTGTTGTGAGAGGAAACCTGCCATGCAGCAACCGAAGCCGTCCCCCGAGAACTCCGGCGCGACCGCCGAGCAGTACCACGGATTCACCGCCGAGGAGCGGGCCGCGATGAAGGAGCACGCGCAGGAGCAGAAGAAGGCGGCGGCGCGGCGCGGCTCGCGGGCGGAGAAGGAGGCGGCAGCGGAGCGGGACGTGCTCGCGAAGATCGCCGAGATGCCGGAAGCGGACCGGGTCCTCGCCGAGCGGATCCACGACATCATCAGGACCGCGGCTCCGGACCTCGCGCCGAGGCTCTGGTACGGGATGCCCGCGTACGCCAGAAACGGCAAGGTCCTCTGCCACTTCCAGAGCGCGCAGAAGTTCGGGTCGCGGTATGCCACGCTCGGCTTCAGCGACGAGGCGGCACTCGACGACGGCGCCATGTGGCCGATCGCCTACGCCCTGAAGGAGCTGACCGCGGCCGGCGAACAGCGCATCAGCGCGCTCGTGCAGAAGGCGGTGGGCCGAGCGCCGGAAGTAAGCCCGGGTCAGCCGTAGGAGGACTGGATTCGCTCGGTGCAAGGATACCGTGTCGCCATGGGCATTCCTGCGGGCCCTCGCCGAACAGGCCCGGCTGCTCGAGACGGTGCGGGAATTCGACAGCTACCTGCGCGCCGATGCCGGCCGGATCCCCACTACGAACGCCGCCGCGCCGGCAAAGCCATCTCCACCGCCTTCACCGAGTCCGCGGGCAACCAGGTCGTCTGCAAACGCATGGTCACCAAGAAGCAGATGCGCTGGACACCGGCGGGCGCCCCTACGGCTGATCAACCGCGTTCGCACCCACTACCGCCTGGCCGTCCCGACCCACCACCTGCCGACTCGAATGATCCTCAATTGCCGCACGCTCTTGAACGCCGAGTTCATGGGGCGAGTCGAGAGTTCCGTAGGTTATCGATCCTGCTCGGCGTTCCTGATGTCGATCGCGAGTTGGTCGGCGGCCATGTCGGTGGCTCTGGAGACGATCCGGTTGGCGGCTTTGATGTTTGCGGCGATCTGATCGGCGAGGTTGGTTTCGTACACCACGATCACGCCGGCCTGGCCCTCGTCGAGGATCTCACCGAGTTCTTTGACGTCGCTGCGTTTCATCCGGTCGCTGGCGTGCCCCACCACGGCCCCGAGGGCGGTCCCGCCGGCGGCGGCGCCGACGAGACCGATTCCCACGGGCGGGAACAGCGCCGCTACCACGCCCACCGCCAGTCCCCAGCCGAGGCCGACCGCTGCCCCGTGGCGGGTGGGTTGCTCGTGCTTCTTGACGATGTGGACCTTCCCGTTCTCGTCCTTGGCGATGACGGACGCGTCGAAGTCGTGGGAGGTCCGTATCTCGCGGTACAGCTGCTCGAGTGCCTCGAAGTCCGCTACCGCGTCCTCGACTCTGTCGTATGCCGCAGCGCTCACGTACAGGATGTCGTGCTCGTGTTTGCTCATCTCCAACCTCCGAGTTCTGACCGACCTGCTGCCGGGGCTGACCGAAGGACGTCAGCGCCTGGCCGCCGTCGCCTTGCCCAGGGTGAATCCGGTCGGTGCCCCGGGGCGCCCCGGCACCCCGAGTGCACTGTCCGAGCCGGTTGCCGTGGCGAGCGTGCCCCGGGCGGAGAAGTTCGGCCCGACGGCACGGTTCGTCCTAGTAGTCGGCTCGCGGATTCCAGGTCGACACCGCCCAGATGACCACCACGTCCAGCGCGATGACCAGGACCGACCAATACGGGTAGTACGGCAGCCACATGAAGTTCGCCAGAATCGACAGTGCCGCGACGACGATGGCCGCCACCCGCGCCCACGTCGCGCCGGTGATCAACGCGATGCCCACGACCACCATCACCACCCCGAGGGCGATGTGGATCCACCCCCACGCGGTGAAGTCGAACTTGAACGTGTACTCCTGGCCCTGGACGAACAGCTCGTCCTCGGCCACTGCCGCAATCCCTTGGAGGAACTGGACGATGCCGACCGTGGTCATGATGACCGCCGCCCCCACCGACGTCCCCGCTGCGATGCCCTGCTTGACGCTGATGCTTCCCCGTTCGTGACGTACATCCTCGGACATGGCGGTCCCCTTCACCGATGGGATGAGACCTCAGCAGTATGCGCCGATCCCGCACCCGCCCGGGGGGAAGTGCTGATCTTCCTCTCTCCCAGGCCGACAAGCGACGGCGATCTCGTTGGAGATCAGCGGCGCGTTCTCGCGTCGGTTGCCCGTGGCGTCTCGGATGGGTAAACGGCATGTCCGCCGGCCCGGATCGGAGTTGAATGGAATGACGCAGGCGTAGTGGGACTCGACAGCAAGTAAGCCCAAGTCATGGTCCACCGCCCCCGTCCCGGTCCGGTTGCGGCCTGTGCGGGAGGCACAGCGTTTCGGGGTGCGCGATGATCGAAGCAGTGACAGGGCTCCGCGCCAGAAGACACGAGTCCGTCGAGCCCCGATCCGAACCACCCGCACATAACGACGACGAGACTCGTGACGGTGGTGTAGCGCTCCGGCGTCTTCTCGCGTTGGCCATGCTGACCCGGGCGCAGGCTGCGCTGCTCGTCGACGATGTGATCTGCCAGCTCGAACTGGCACGCCGCCAGGGCCGCTACCCTAGTCGGCTGCGGGACGACGCCGTGACCGTGTCCGAGACCGGACGGCTCACGATCGCATGGAACGGGAGTGCGGCGGACGGGCACGCAGCGGACGAGTCGGTGGCGAGGCTGCTCCGCAGCGTCGTGACGAGCTGCCGCTGTCCGGAACGGGCCGACCAGGTGGACGAATCGATCGACGAAGCAACAGATCTCGAGGACCTGATGCGCCGGGTTCGTCACGTGGTCGCAGCCGACGGCGACCCGGCCGAGGAGTCCCGGGTGCGGAGCCAGCTCGCCGCGCTCGTCGCGGTGGTGGCGGGACGCCCCTGTCCGGACGGTCCGGTGGTGGCGCAGGCGGCCGCGCCGCGGCGGCCCGGCAGAGCGACCGGGACGTCTCTCGCACCGGCCGGTTGGTATCCACCGGCCCGCATTGGGTGGCATCGCCGGCGCAGACGGCCGTCGCGACGGCAGGGGGTTCTCGGTCTCGTCGCGATCCTGATTCTCGTCGGGACGCTGTGGGCGGCTCCGCGGGTGTGGGCGGAGCTGCGTCGAGGCTGGGACGCCGTCCTGAACCCGGTGGATACGTCGGAGCCGAATCGGATAAGTCCGGTCTCGCCCCCGCCTCCCGAACCCGCAGGCGACCAGGGCAAGTCGGCGACGGGAGCGGGAACCACGGCGCCCGGGCCGGTCCAGGTCGGGGCCCCGGCAGCCGCGGGACCGATCAGTCTGGTCACCGCCACTTTCGCCAACGGCGAATGCACGTCCGGACGCATGTGCGCCGTCCGGGTCGACGTACACCTCGACTCCACCGCGAATGTCGGCACAGTGACTTGGAAGTTGAATGTCTACGACCGATGTTCCGGCGCGGTCGGCACGAGCGCCGAGGTTTCGCTGGCGGCGCAGCCTGGCGGGGAAGAGGTGTACGGAATCGGCTGGGCGGATCTGCCGCCCGCTGCGGCGCTGGGTGTCGCCGCGGTGACCAGCGCCCCGGCGACAGCCGCCTCGGAGCCGCTGTTGGTGCCCGCCGAGAACGCGACCTGCTGAGGCGGCGAGGGAGGGGACATGGCCGAACGCCGGCGGGAATCCGATCCGTGGATCGTGACCGCGGCCGTGGTCCTGGTGGTGCTCGGCCTGCTGAATCTGACCGCGATCGGGATGACCTCGCATGCCGTTCGGCACGCACTGTTCGCCGCGACCGGTCTCGTCCTGATGCGCGTCGTTTCTCGCCTGCGGACGAGTGATCTGCGAGCATTCGGGTGGACGGTGCTCACCGTGGCGACCGTGCTGTTGGCAGCCGTGCCGCTCGCCGGGGTCGCGACCAAGGGCGCCCAGCGCTGGCTGGATTTCGGCGTGTTCACCGTCCAGCCGTCCGAACTCGCCAAACTCGCTGTCGTGCTGGTCCCGGCCGGCATACTGGCCGGGGGCTTCACCCTCGGCCGGTTCGTGGCAGCCCTGACGGCCACCGGGGTGCCGATTGCGCTCGTCGCGCTGCAACCGGACCTGTCGACTGCCCTGGTGCTCGTCGCGACGGTCATGGTCATGCTCGTCCTGGCCAGGGTGCCGCTGCTGCCCCTGCTGCCGTTGTTCGCGGCGGGAGTCGCATCGCTGCCGCTCGCCGTTCTCATCCTCCGCCCCTATCAACTCGAACGCGTGCACGTGTTCCTGTCGAGCAACGTCGACCCGAGCGGGGCGGGGTGGGCCGCACTGCAGGCGGACATCGCCATCGGCAGCGGCGGTTGGTGGGGTCTGGCGCGAGACCCCCTCTATGGGGTGAGAGCCGACTATCTCCCCGAATCGGAACACGATCTCGCCTTCGCGAGCCTCGTGTACGGATGGGGACTGTTCGCCGGCCTGGCAGTCGGGGTTGCCACCACGGTGATCGTGTGGCGGACGGTCCTCGCCGCCCGCACCGCCCGGACCCGTGAGGCGGCGCTGGTCGCGGCGGGAATCGGCGCGTCGTTCGGGATCCACGCCCTGGTATCGATCGGTGCGAGTCTGTCCCTGATCCCGCACACCGGCATGCCGATCCCACTGTTCAGCTACGGGGGGACTGCCGCCCTCGTCGCATTCGTGGCAGTCGGACTGGTACTCGCGGTGCGCAGAGACGGCGTCGGGCGGCCGCTGTGGCGTCCGGAACCGAGACGGCACCGTCGACTGCGAGGGGTCTCGGCAGGGGCCGTCGGCCTGACAGCGTCGCTCGTCGCGATGTCGATGGTCACCTGGCAGCTGCAACACGTCCGCGGTGCGGAGCTCCGCACCGCGGGCGAGGCGCAGATGATGCGCTGTATCCGACTGCCCGCCGAGCGCGGTCTCATCGTCGACCGCAACGGCGTGCCGCTCGCCCTGAACGCCGCCGAGTACGCCGTTGCCGTCCTACCCCAGGTGTTCGACGAGAACGATCCCGGCTCGCGCAGTCGACTCGCTGCGCTGATCGGCATCTCCCCGGACGAACTCGCCGAGGTGATGAGTGGACGTGCCGAAGGGGAACCGCAGGTCCTCGTCGGCAGGGTCGCACCCGAACAGGCTCGGAAGGTTGTGAACGCGCGCCTTCCCGGGATCCTCGTCGCTCCGTCCGGCCGCAGGACCTACCCGCACGGCGCGACGCTCGCGTCGGTACTCGGCCATGTCGGGGTCGCCGACCAGCAGGACATGCAACGCTGGCCGCATCTCGCGCTCGGATCGCGGGTCGGCAAGGCCGGACTCGAGAAGCAGTACGACGCGTTGCTGCGCGGCACCGACGGCAAGCAGTGCATGTACGTCGATCCGACCGGACGTCCGGTCGCCACCGGCGAGCGGGTGGACCCGATACGGGGACACGACCTGCGGTTGCACCTCGACATCGGCCTGCAGGACCTGGCGACCACTGCGTTGACCGAAGCCGTCCGCACCAGCGGAGGTGACCTGGGCGCCGCGATCGTGATGGACGCCCGCACCGGGGCGGTACGGGCCATGGCCGGCGTGCCCGGATTCGACAACAACGCCTACGGCCCGCCGGCCGACCTCGGTGCCCTTGCGGCGCAGGCTCAGTCGTCCGGACCGGGATCGATGGTCAACCACGTCGCCCAGACCGCCGCACCGCCCGGGTCGACGTTCAAGATCGTCACCGCCGCCGCGAACGCCGAGAACCCGGTCCTGGCACCGGAGACCGTGATCGCCACCGGCGCGGCCTATACCTACGGTGGGCACACCTTCCGGAACTGGCAGCCGATGGGGCCACACAACCTGCTGCAGGCGATCCAGTGGTCCGACAACGTCTACTTCTACCGCCTGGCCGAACTCCTCGGTCCCGAGCGGATCGCCACGGTCGCCGAGCAACTGGGCGTGGGGCAGCGATCGGGAATCGACCTGCCGGGCGAGGCCGAAGGATTCCTCGGCACGCCGGAGACGGTGGCACGTATCGGGGCCACCTGGTATCCGGGCTCCACGCTGCTGATGGGCATCGGCCAGGGCACCGTCAGCGCGACCCCACTGCAAGTGGCGCGGTGGACGTCGGGCATCGCCACCGGTGCGATGGTCACCCCTCAGCTCGCGGCGGCGTACGGGTCGACGGACAACATCCCGATTCCCACGGCAGAGCCCCGTCGGCTGCCCTTCGCCGACCGACTCGATCCTGTTCGCGCGGGGATGCGGGCGTCGGCGTCGGCCGGTACGGCCGGACAGCTGGCCGATCTGCCGGTGCAGGCAGGCGCCAAGACCGGCACGGCGGAGGATCCGTCGGCACCCGGGGAAGGTCTCAACGCCTGGTTCTCCGCGGTCGCGCCCCTGGACGCACCCGAGATCGTGGTGTCGGTGCTTGTCCGCGGCGGTGGGTTCGGGTCGGCGACCGCCGGACCCGTGGTCGAGAAACTCCTCCGACGGTACTTCCCGCCCCCGCCGGTCCTGGCGCCGAATCAGTGATCAGCTGCTGTACGCCGCAACCACCTCGGGATGCTCCAAACAGGCCGTGGCACCTTCCGCGACACAGGTGAGGGGACGCTCCGCGGTCTTCACCGGGAACCCGAAGGACTCCTCGAGCAGCTGCGACAGACCGCGCAGCATCGCCCCCCCACCGATGGCGAGCAGCCCCTCCGACATCACGTCGCCGATGGCCTGGGCGGGCAGGTCCTCCAGGCAATCGGTCAAGGTCTGCACGATTCCCGTCGTCGTAGGCCGCAACGCATCCACGATCTCCTCGGTCTCGAGCGTGACCAGCCGGGCGCGGCCGGTGACGGCATCGCGGCCCTCCACGATGAGGGACTGCCCGTCGGGCGTTCCGGGCCTGCCCACCTTCGCCCGCTCGGCGGTGAGCTCGCCGACGATGATCTTGTGCTCCGCGCGGAGATACTGGTACAGCGCGTTGGTCAGTTCGTCCCCGGCGAGTCGGCAACTGCGGTGGGAGAGGATGCCGCCGAAACAGATCGCGGTGACTTCCGAAGTGCCGCCGCCGATGTCCACGACGAGGTGGGCGCGCGGTTCGAGCGGGTTGATCCCGCAACCGAGGGCGCCCGCGACCGGCTCCGGTACCAGGCCGACCTTGCGAAGACCGGCCTCGTGTCCGACCTCGAGCAGCGCGCGACGCTCGAGCGGCGTGGCGCCGGCGGGAACCGAGATGACACCCTTCGGTCGTAGACCGTACGCCCTGTGCGGGGCGACCCGCTTGATGACGGCCGTGACGAAGGTACGGGCCGACTCCAGGTCCACGATCACGCCGTCGCGCATCGGGCGAACCGGGGTGATGCCGATGGGAGTGCGGCCGACCAGGCCCCGAGCATCCTGACCGATCGCGAGTGCGCGATGCGGATCCTTCGTGCGAACCAGCATGAACGATGGCTCGTTGAAGACTATGCCGTCTTCGGGGATACCGACGACAGTGTTGGCAGTTCCGAGATCGATTCCGAGTCCACCCACGTCGGCCTCCGAAAGGGATTGAACCGAGACCATCCAGATGTTACGCAGCGGCGGCGTCGTGCGGGCGGATATGGTGTGCCGCCGAACATGCCGTAACCCGGTGCGCAACGCGGTGCAGGCCACACGTGATCACTCTGCGGGCCGCTGCGTCGGCGTGCGTGATGAGCAGGGCGTCAGGGGAGTAGAGGGGCCTTTCGCGCAGTGGGTTCGGTACGAGAGCGTGCAAACAGAGCATGCAAGATGGCGCCGCGGCGCGGGTCGAGGCACAAACCCGTTCGCCCCTACTTCCCGCGGGACGGTGAGGCGGGCGAGCCGCTGCTCCCATCCATGGGCAACCACCACGACGGTGGCTGTGTGCATGCGCTGGACACAGATCACAGGGATCGCGAAAAACCGGGCTCAGGCGTTGCCCGGCCGGGCGGTGGCCGGTTCCACATGGATGAAGGTCTCGGTGTGCGGCAGCACCGCGTCGATGTCCGCCTCGATGCGGTCGGCCATGTCGTGGGCGGTCCGCACGGTCCAGTCGCCCGGAACGGTCACGACGACGAACACCTGGCGTTGCCGACCGGATTCGACGGTGCGTAGCGGCGCGAACTCGACCGGGCATTCGGCGCGGAACCGGTCCAGCACGGCGTTGACCTGGTCCTGTTCGTGCTGGGGGAGGGCGGCGCTGAGCAGGCCGCTGACCGAGCCGCGCAGCAGCCGGTATCCGGTCCACAGGATGTTGACGCCCACGGCGAGGGCCACGATCGGGTCCAGAGGTTCCCAGCCGGTGACGGTGACCAGCACGATGCCGACGATCACTCCGGCGGAGGTCCACACGTCGGTCAGCAGGTGCTTGCCGTCCGCGACGAGCGTGATCGAACGGTGCGTGCGCCCCACGCGCTGCAGGGTGATCCCGACGGCGAGGTTGATCAGGGAGGCGACGGTCGTCAGGGCCAGCCCGAGCCCGGGCTGGACGAGCGGAATCGGGCTGATCAGGCGTTCGATCGCGGTCCAGATGATGGCGGTGGCAGCGACGAAGATCATCGCGCCCTCGACCAGGGCGGAGACGTACTCGGCCTTGCCGTGACCGAAGTGGTGGCTCGCGTCCGGGGGACGGGCCGCCACCCGCAGCGCGATCAGCGCCACCACCGCGGCGACCAGGTTCACCCCGGATTCGAGGGCGTCGGAGAGGAACCCGACCGAGCCGGTGGCCCACGCGGCGCTCGCCTTGAGGACGATGGTGACCACTGCGGCGGCCAGCGAGAGCAGCATGAAACGGAACAGCAGCCGATCCTGCTGCTGCCGCGATCCGGGCGTCGACGTCGTCCCCATCCGGCTCCTCCCGGTCCGTCGGTCTCCTCGGTCGCGGTCGGCGCAGAACGCGCCCGGGCAGGTGTTCCCACTTCGGGACGCGAGAACACCTGCGTCGGGTCGAACGGTGCGTCAGGCGGCCGTCGTGGCGTCGAGCAGCGCCTGACGCTGGTTGGCGCCGAGGCCTCCGATGCGGCGGGTGTCCGGGATCGACAGCTGCTCGAGGAGCTTGGCGGCCTTGACCGCGCCGACTCCGGGCAGCGCCTTGATCAGGGCCGAGACCTTCGTCTTCTTCACGACCTCGTCGGTCTCCGCCTTGTCGAGCACGGCCGAGACGTCGAGCTCTCCGGCCTTGACGGCGGCGAGCAGCTCGCTGCGGGCCTTGCGCACTTCGGCGGCCTTGGCGAGTGCGGCGGTGCGCTGTTCGTCGGTGAGAACGGGTGCTGGCATGACGGCCCCCCTGTGTTGTCCGATGGTGAGCGGCCCCGGGCGAGGCTGCCGCGGCTGATGCTGCCAGGTCGGACCGACAATTCGTCGTTCCGGCGCGCGGAGACGGCAGATCCGCGGGATTCGCGGTGCGGATCCGGCCGCTCCCGGCCCGTGCCCTGCGACTACGCTGTCACCGGTTCACGACCGGCGGGACGGAGTTGACGATGTGCGCGGCGAAGGCGGCTACGGTCGGGACCGGTAACGGCCGGCAGGCGATCCTCGATTCGGCGATGCGGAACATGAACGAGCGCGGGTACCACGGCACCTCGATGCGCGACATCGCCCGGGACGCCGACATCACCGTCGCCTCGATCTACCATCACTTCAAGTCCAAGCAGGAGATCCTGCAGGACATCATGACCCGGGCGCTGCACGATGCGATCGCCATGACCCGCGGGGCGTTGCTGCGGGCGGGTGGTTCGCCGGACGCGCAGCTGCAGGCGCTGGTGCGCGCGTGGGTCATGTTCCACACCACCCGGCAGCTCGATGCGCTGGTCGGTGCCACGGAGCTGCGCAGCCTGAACGAGGCCGGTCGCCGGCTCGTCGTCGCGCTGCGTGACGAACAGGAGGGTCTGTTCCGCGACGTCGTCGAGCGCGGCGTCGAGGAGGGGGCCTTCGAGGTGGAGTTCCCGCGCGATGCGGTGCGCGGGATCATCAACATGGGCCAGTCGGTGTGCGCCTGGTGGCGGTCCGACGGGCCGCTGCGGCCGGAGGAGCTCGCGGACCGCTACGCGGATCTGGCCCTGGCGATGGTGCAGCACCGTCCCCGTCGCGGCGTCCTCTCCGGTTCCTAACGATTGATCGGCTGTGGCACCTTCGGTGCAGCAGAATCTTCCTCCCGCATCGGTGTTACCGCAGATGAGGGCTTGTCCTTCGGTGGGCGTGTTGACACCGAACGCTCGTTCGGCGACTCTGTAGGTCATCCGAACGATCGTTTGGCCGACAGGCCGACGCAGGAAGGAATCCGCGATGACTGCATCGCCTGCGGGCGCCGTCGCCGACCTCGATCTCGACGCGCTGACCGCCCACCTGCAGCGCGTACTCGGCGGTGCGGTCACCGGCGCACTCACCGCCTCCCTCATCGGCGGTGGCCGCTCCAACCCCACCTACCGGCTCGCCGACGACGAGCACGTGTGGGTGCTGCGCCGACCGCCGTACGGACACGTGCTGCCCAGCGCGCACGACATGCGGCGCGAGTTCACCGTCATCGACGCCCTCGGCGGCACGTCCGTCCCCGTGCCCCGCGCGGTGCACCTGTGCGAGGACGAGAGCATCCTCGGCGCGAAGTTCTATCTGATGGAACTCGTCGACGGCGTGGCCGTCGGCACCGTCGAACAGGCCTCGGCCCTCACCGCCGAGGAGCGTCGCCGCCTCGGGTTCTCGCTCGCCGACACCCTGGCCGCGCTGCACGACATCGACCCCGACGCCGTCGGGCTCGGCAGTTTCGGCCGCCCGGACGGCTACCTCGAGCGCCAGCTCGGCCGGTGGGCGACGCAGTGGGAGGCCTCCCGCCGCGTCGACCGGCCCGAGGTGGCGGTGCTGCTCGACAAGCTCCGTCGCGCGCTGCCGCAGACCCGCCACCCCGGGATCGTCCACGGCGACGTCAAGCTCGACAACGTCCTCGCCGCCCCGCGGGATCGCGGACGCATCGCCGCCGTGCTCGACTGGGAGATGGCCACCCTCGGCGACACCCTTGCCGACGTGGGAATCATGCTGAGCTTCTGGGACGTTCCCGGTGCGGCATACAACCCCATCACCCGCGGCCTCGCCACCCTCGACGGATTCCCCACCCGCACGGAGCTGCTCGAGCGTTACGCCGCCGCGCGCGGGATCGATCTCGCCGACATCGACTGGTACACCGTCTTCGCCGACTTCAAGATCGCCGTCATCCTCGAGGGCATCGGTGCCCGCCACGACCGGGGCGAGACGGTGGGGGAGGGTTTCGACGGCATCGCCGACATGGTCGGGCCGTTGCTTCGGCGCGCCCTCGATCTCGCCGCCACCTCGGCCCTTCCCGAACTGCGCCGCTAGGCGATCACTCCCTCAGAATCGGAGCAACAATGGATTTCGAATACAGCCCCAAGGTCCGCGAACTGCAGGACCGGCTCACCGGCTTCCTGCAGGAACGCATCCTGCCGGCCGAGCCGATCGCCGCGCAGCAGCTCGCGAGCAAGCCCGACTACTGGGGTGCCCCGCCGATCATGGCCGACCTCAAGGCTTCCGCCAAGCGGCAGGGGCTGTGGAACCTCTTCCTCCCCGAGGCGGGCGGGGCCGGCCTGACCAATCTCGAATACGCCCCGCTGGCCGAATTGACCGGATGGAGCCCGCATCTCGCCCCGGAGGCGCTCAACTGCGCCGCGCCGGACACCGGGAACATGGAGTTGCTCGCCCGCTACGGCACCGATGCGCAGAAGCAGCAGTGGCTCGGCCCCCTGCTGGAAGGTGAGATCCGGTCCTGCTTCTCGATGACCGAACCCGACGTCGCCAGCTCGGACGCGAGCAACGTCCGCCTCGAGATCGCCGACGACGGCGACGAATGGGTGCTCACCGGCCGCAAATGGTGGTCCACCGCCGCGCTGCGGGAGGACTGTCGCGTCGCGATGGTCATGGGGGTCACGGACCCCGGCGCCCCGGCCGGCTCCCGGCACTCCATCGTGCTGGTCCCGATGGACACGCCGGGCCTGGACATCGTCCGCTCCACGTCCGTGCTCGGGTTCGACGACCGGCACGAGGGCGGGCACGGCGAGATCGTCTTCGACCGGGTGCGGGTGCCCAAGGCGAACCTGCTCGGCCCGCGCGGCAAGGGTTTCGCCGTCGCGCAGGCCCGCCTGGGCCCGGGCCGGATCCACCACTGCATGCGCCTGATCGGCATGGCCGAACGCGCCGTCGCGCTGATGACGGCGCGGGCGCGCACGCGCGTCGCATTCGGCAGGCCGCTGGCCGACGAAGGGGTCGTGCAGGCCACCGTCGCCGACGCACGCATCCAGGTGGATGCGGCCCGCCTGATGGTGCTGCGCGCCGCGTGGCGGATGGACGTCGAGGGCGCCAAGGCCGCCCGGCACGACATCGCCGCCGCCAAGGTCATGGTGCCGCTGACGGTGAAGAAGATCGTCGACGACGCCATCCAGATCTTCGGTGGTGCGGGCCTGTCCCAGGACACCCCGCTGGCGATGCTGTACTCGCAGGCGCGGTTCCTGCAGATCGCCGACGGCCCAGATCAGGTGCACCGCCGGTCCCTCGCTCGCGCCGAGTTCGCCGCGACTCCGGTACTGCGCGAGGTCCGCGGATAGGACCACAGGATCGCGCGGTCGAAGGATCTCGGACGCTCTGGAGCAGGTCGGGGAGGTGCACACAGGTCCGGCCGCTCGGGTGGATGCGCACCGTGAGTGCCGCCCTCGGCGGGGCAGTCACGGGGCGAGTGCGGCGTTGTGGGCAGCGGTGGCAGGGGCGGCGGTGAGCGTCCACGCCAGGGTGTTCTCGTCGTGGCGGGGCCGGTACTGGATGCCGTCGACGTCGGGGTTGGCGGCGAGAACGGCGGCGGCCCAACGCCGGGTGTGCAGATATCCGGAGGGGTCGCACTTGGCCAGCCACACCCCGGCGTTGATCCGCGTGGCGCCGGTGCCGGTCAGATCCACCACGCGCACCGGACGGGTGGTGTGCAGCTCGCTGAGCACGCGTCCGGCGATCTGCGCGGGGAATCAACCGGGGGACTGGTCGACCGGCAGGTTCCGGCAGAGGGTTTCGGCCACCGCGGCGGCCGGGCTGTCGCCGACATACAGGTACGAGTAGGTGCCGTCGAGGCTGTCGACCCGCCCGCCGGCCCGCACCCGCGGCCGCGGTGTGGGGTTCAGGTCGGCAGCTGCCCGGGTGGCGCTGTGAATCCGCCACACCGCGGTACCGGCAGCAATCGTGGTGAGCAGGGCAGGCGGCAGCGGCCGCGGCGGGATTGGTGACGGCGCGCTGGTGCGCAAGCGCCAGAGCCGGCCCGGGTCGAGTGCATCCGGACCTTCCCGGCTACGCCGGCGGCAGTGGAGCGAACTGGAACCGCGGCTGTGGGCTGCCGAACCGGCGAGGGCGCGCCCTCGAACCGGCGACGATTCGGCCTGCCGCTCGCAACGAGCGGCAGGCCGAATCTTTTTCGCTGTCAGCCGTATTCACGGCACGGCGTCACACCGGTGCGTCGACGAAGCGCTCCTTCAGCTTGCGCTTGACCAGCTTGCCGGTCGGTGTCCGGGGCATGTCGTCACTGAACACGATCCGGCGCGGGAGCTTGTACTTGGCGAGGCGACCGCGGAGGTGGTCGGCCAGTTCGGCGGCGAGCGCGTCGTCGCCGTCGACGCCGGGGGCCGGTTGGATCACCGCGGTGACGATCTCACCCATCTCGGCATCGGGCACCCCGATCACGCCGGCATCGAGGACCTTGGGGTGCTCGACGAGCGCGTTCTCGATCTCCTGCGGGTAGATGTTGACCCCGCCGGAGATGATCATGAACGAATCACGGTCGGTGAGAAACAGATACCCGTCCTCGTCCAGGTAACCGACGTCGCCGGTCGTCGTCCACGCCGGGTGGTGCGGGTGCTGGGCGTCGCGGGTCTTCTCCGGCGCGTTGTGGTACTCGAACGGCAGCACGTCGCGTTCGAAATAGATCGTGCCGATCTGCCCGGCCGGCCGCTCTTCGCCGTTCTCGCCGCAGATGTGGACGACGCCGAGCGCGGCCCGGCCCACCGTGCCGGGTTTGCGCAGCCATTCCTCCGTGTCGACGAGGGTGAGACCGTTGAGTTCGGTGGAGGAGTAGTACTCCGACAGGATCGGGCCCCACCACGCGATCATCTGCCGCTTGACCTCGACCGGGCAGGGGGCCGCGGCGTGCACGGCGACCTGCAGGCTGGACACGTCGTAGCGGGAGCGCACGTCCTCCGGCAGTTTGAGCATGCGCACGAACATGGTGGGCACCCACTGGCTGTACGTGACCCGGTACCGCTCGATGTATTCGAGGGCCTTCTCGGCGTCGAAGCGGTCCATCAGGACGACCGTGCCGCCGAGGGCCTGCACCGCGGCGCAGGTACGCAGCGGTGCCGCGTGGTACAGCGGTGCGGGGGACAGGTACACCGTCTCCGGATTCACGCCCCACACCGAGGCGTTCATGGCGGTCATCGTGTCACCGGGTTCGTGGACCTGACGGTCGGGCAGCGCGGGCTTGATGCCCTTGGGTCGGCCCGTGGTGCCGGACGAGTAGAGCATGTCCGCCCCCCGGGGCTGATCGGCGGGCGCCGCATCGGACTCGGCGGCCGCCGCCGCGTCCAGGTCGGCGTAGCCGGGGAGCGTGCCGCCGAAGCCGAGCCGGTGCTCGGTGTTCGGCAGCAGGGTGGGAAGCACGCCTGCGATCTCGTCGAGCGCGGCGTCGACGATCACTGCCTTCGCGCCGCAGTCGTCGACGATGTAGGCGGCCTCGGCGGGCGTGAGGTGCCAGTTCACCATCGTGACGTAGAGGCCCGACCGCATTGCCGCCCAGTAGATGTCGAACACCCGGGGAGTGTTGGTGGCGAGCACCGCGACGTGGTCTCCGCGGCGCAGTCCCAGCGCGCGGAGGTGACGGGCGATGCGGATCGAGTTGGCTTCGAGCTCGGCGAAGGTGACCGTGTGGCCGGTGTCGGCCATGATCACGGCGGGTTTGTGCGGCGTGGTGTCGAGGTAGGCACCGGGATACATGGGGTCTCCAGCGTTCGTTCGGGGAGAGGGCAGTGGCGCCGAAAGCTCAGTCGCGACGACGGGCGAGGGCCACCAGGCAGGCGAGGGCGAGGACCGAGAGCGCCGCGATGAGCAGCCCCACGCGCCAGAGGTTGGCGACCTCCCCGTTGATCAGCGCGACCATCGCCATGGGCGCCATGCCGCCGAGGATCGCTGCCGCCTGGTACCCCAGGGACGCTCCGGAGTAACGGATCTCCGGCGGGAAGAGCTCGGCGAACAGGGCGGCCTGGGGCCCGGTCTGGAACGACATGACCACGCAGGAGACGATCAGCGCGACGGCCAGGGGCAGGATGTCCCCCGACGAGGACGCCCCGATGAGCAGCCACATCGGCACGGCCCACAGGCCCATGCCGACGATGCCGATGCCGTAGATCAGCTTGCGGCCGTAGCGGTCGGACAGATAGGCGGTCAGCGGCACCATCGGCACGAGTACACCCGCGGCGAGCAGGATGATCGCCAGCACGTCCGAACGGGCGATGCCGAGGTTGGTCGTGGCCACCTGCACGGAGCCGGTGATGGTGATGTAGAACATCACGATGCCGACGAGGTAGGTGCCGCCGGCCATGAGCACGGTGCCGCTGTTGTGCCGGAGGACTTCCAGGACCGGAGAACGCCGCTGAGCAGGCGCGGCCGCGAGCTTGGCTTCGACCTGCTGGAACTCGGGGGTCTCCTCGAGGTAGCGGTGGATGGCGAAGGCGACGAACAGCATGAACAGGCTGATCCAGAACGGCACGCGCCAGCCCCACGAGATGAACGCCTCGGGCGAGACCGCCCACGCCACCGCCAGGAAGACCGCGTTGCCCATCACCACGCCGATCGGGATGCCGAGCTGGGCGAAGCTCCCGTAGAAGCCGCGGCGATGGGCCGGGGCGTACTCGGTGGCCAGCAGGACCGCGCCGCCCCACTGCGCCCCGACCGCCAGGCCCTGGCAGATGCGCAGCAGGACGAGCATCGCGGGGGCGAGCCAGGTGATCGACGTGTTCGGCACGAAGCCGATCAGGGTGGTCGCGACACCCATGAGCAGGATGGCGGTCACGAGCACCGGCTTGCGACCGTACTTGTCGCCGAAGTGACCCGAGACGATCCCGCCGATGGGGCGGGCGACGAAGCCGACGGCGACGGTGGCGAACGAATTGAGCGCGGCCACGACCTCGCTGCCGGTGGCGAAGAACGTCTTGTTGAACACGAGCGCCGCAGCGGTGGCATAGATGAAGAAGTCGTACCACTCGAGGGACGTCGACACCGCGGCAGCGAACGCGGCCTTGCGGGCCGCCCGGCGCGAATGTGGCGGGGCGGCGGGTGGCGGAGAGCTGGGCGCCGTCTCCTGTGCCTGTGGAACCGAGGGGGTGGCCATGGCTGCCCTTCCTGCGAACGTGTGAAGCCAATCGATCGTTCGGTTAGCAGGCGATAAGTTATGTGACACGCCACACAAAGTCAAACGCACGTCCGGTGGCGGGGGCACGGCCACGGCGAGTGGTCCGGTCGAGGGGGTGGACGGATCGGTGCCGGCGAGTGTGCGGGTTTCACCGCCCTCAACTGCATATATGCGAATGCTCGATGCTGGGGAGATCGCGGACCGTCTGCCTGTTCCCCCTGTTCGCGCGGGCGGAAAACTCCTGCCGGCCGGAGGTGCGGCGGTGTGACCGGCCGTGGGGCGGGCCCGGTTCCCTCCTTCGCAGTCGGGGTTCTCAGCCAACCGACTGTTTACTCGGCCCGAGCGGGTGGCGTGGTGCAGAGGGCGCAGCCGGGGGATCGTTCACGGTATGTCCGCTCGCGGGCCCGCTGCCGCGCCGCTCATCGGGTCCACGCGGCGCACCCACCCCGGGGCGCGCCGACGGCGGGCCGGGGTGGGTGCGCCGGGTCAGTCGGTGCTGCCCGCGAGTTGCTCGGAGAGGGCGAACAGCTCGGGGCAGTGCTTCGGTGCCATCACGTGGTCGAGGAACACCAGTAGGGGAACCGCCAGTGCCCGTACCGCTCTGGTCAACACGGGAATCTCCTTCCGGTGCCGCGGGTTCGGCTCACCGGTAGACCAGGCCGCCGTCGATCAACCCGGACTGGCCGGTCATGTAGTCGGAGTCCGGGCCGGCCAGGTAGGAGACGTAGGCCGCGACGTCCTCCGGCGTCTGCGCACGGCCGAGCGCGATGCCGCCGACGAACTTCTCGAACGTCGCTCCCTTCGGAGCCCCGGTCAGTGCCGCGAAGCGTTCGTCGATGGTGACCCACATGTCGGTGCCGACGACGCCGGGGCAGTAGGCATTGACGGTGATTCCGTCGGACGCGTACTCCTTGGCCGCGGCCTGGGTGAGCGCCCGGACGGCGAACTTGGTCGCGGAGTACACCCCGAGCATCGCGAAGCCTTCGTGGCCGGCGATCGAGGACGCATTGACGATCTTGCCGCCCTGCCCGCGCTCCCGGAACTTGGCGGCGGCGATCTGGATGCCCCAGAGGACGCCTTCGACGTTGACCGCCATGATCCGGGACACCTCCTCCGGGGTCACGTCGGCGATGGGGTTCACCTGTGCGATGCCGGCGTTGTTGACGATGATGTCGAACCCGCCCAGCTCGGTCTCCGTCCGGTCGACGGCGGCTCGGATCTGCTCGCGGTCGGTCACGTCCGCAACGACGGAGATCGCCTTCGAGCCGGTGGCCCGCACCTCGTTCTCGACCGCGGCGAGCTTGCCGCCGTCGACGTCGAGCAGGGCGATGTCCGCGCCGTCCGCTGCCAGCCGCAGTGCGATCGCCCGTCCGATGCCCTGCCCGGCGCCGGTGACCAGCGCGACCTTGCCTTCGATGCTCATACCGGCTCCCGTCCGTAGTGACCTGTGTCACTCGAAGGCAACCAGTGCGGCGGGGGGTGCTCAAGCGTTGCATTGCGCTGCACCGGGGGTGGCGCCCGCGCCGGTAGGGTCGGATCCGGCACGACGGACGGAGGACCCATGAGCACGCTGCAGACCCTCGATCGTGGGCTGCGCGCGCTCGACATCATCTCCCGGTCGCCCGCCGGTATCACGGTCGCGGACCTCGCCAAGGAGCTCGGGATCGCGCGGGCGATCTCCTACCGGATCGTCGCAACGCTCGAATCGCACTCGCTCGTGGTGCGGGCCGACGACGGCCGGATCCGGCTCGGCGCCGGTGCTGCCGTCCTTTCGTCGCGGTTCGTGCCCCAGTTTCAGCATGCGGCCGGTCCGGTGCTGCACGACCTGGCCGAGCGCACGCAGGCGACGGCGTTCGTGTCCGCCGCACAGGGGGACGAGTGCATCGTCATCCTCGTCGCGGAGCCGGAAGGGGCGCTCCTGCACGTGGGATACCGGGTGGGCAACCGGCATCCGCTCGACCGCGGCGCGGCGGGGATCGCAATCCTCGCGCTGCGGCCCGAGGACGCGCGCGACCCCGAAGCGGTGAAGCAGGCCCGGGCACTCGGCTACAGCGTCACGCGCGGACAGCTCGAGCGCGGCGCCGTGGGCGTCGCCGCCGGAGTGCGCGCACCGGGGGGAGCCGGCCTCGAGTGCAGTGTCGGGGTGGTGGCCATCGCCGGTCTCGACGTCGATGCCGCGGCCCTCGCGGTCGGTGACGCGGCGGCACGGCTGAGCGCTCTGCTCACCGACTGACACTCCCATCGGCCTTCGCCCGGAGATCCACGGCATCGGGGTCGGCGCCGAGAAGGCAAAGGCAAGAAGGTCATCCACTCCTTGCCACCTTCAACATATAGCGCGCGGGGGGCCTTGCCGCAAGACCCCGGTCGTGCTGCAGAATCGCCAGCCGAAGCCGGAACCTGCGGAAACGGGAGATTCGCGAGGTGGGCGTTCGACCGCCGGCAGGACTCGGGTGGTAGCGGGGCACTCGGCGCCCGGGTGCGGGTGTGCGGGTCGCCGGACTGCGTGGGGCAGCCGGCCGAAATGCAAACTTGTCGAACGGGGGATTCTTTCATGATCGATGTGATCGTTGCCGGTGGCGGACCGACCGGCTTGATGCTGGCCGCCGAGTTGCGGCTGCACGGCGTGCACACGCTCGTGCTGGAAAAGTTGACCGAGCCGAGCGGGCAGTCCCGCGGACAGGGCCTGCACGCGCGCAGCGTCGAGATGATGGACCAGCGCGGCCTGCTGGACCGGTTCCTCGCGGTCGGTGAGAAGTTCCGGGTCGGCGGTCTCTTCGGCGGCATCATGAAGCCGTGGCCGGACCGGGTGGACACGGCGCACCCGTACGGCCTCGCCATTCCGCAGCCGGTCACCGAGAGGCTGCTCGACGAGCGCGCCCTCGAACTCGGCGCCGAGATCCGACGCGGCTGCGAACTGGTCGGGCTGAGCCAGGACGACCACGGGGTGAGCGCCGAGCTGGCCGACGGTACCCGGCTGCGCTCGCGCTACCTCGTCGGCTGCGACGGTGGCCGCAGCACGGTGCGCAAGCTGCTCGGCGTCGGCTTTCCCGGCGAGCCCAGCAAGGTCGAGACGCTGCTCGGGGAGATGGAGCTGACCGAGGACCCGGCGACGGTGGCCGCCGTTGTCGCGGAAGTCCACAAGACCCATCTGCGGTTCGGCGCCGTGCCCCTCGGGGACGGGGCGTACCGCGTCATCGTGCCCGCCGACGGGGTGGCCGAGGACCGGGCGGCCGCACCCACCCTCGAGGAGTTCACGCGGCAGCTGCGGGCGATCGGCGGCACCGACTTCGGCGCGCACTCGCCGCGGTGGCTCTCCCGCTTCGGCGACGCCACCCGGCAGGCCGAGCGCTACCGGGTCGGCAGGGTGCTGCTGGCCGGCGACGCGGCGCACATCCACCCACCGACCGGCGGGCAGGGACTCAACCTCGGCATCCAGGACGCGTTCAACCTCGGCTGGAAACTGGCCGCCGAGGTGGGCGGCTGGGCTCCGGAGGGACTGTTGGACAGCTACCACGCCGAACGGCACCCGGTGGGTGCCCGCGTCCTGGAGAACACCCGCGCGCAGATCACGCTGATGGGAACCGATCCGGGGGCGACCGCGCTGCGGGCGCTGTTCTCGACGCTGATGGACTTCGAGGAGGTGAACCGGTACGTCACCGAGATGATCACCGCGGTCGGGGTCCGCTACGACCTCGGCGAGGGGCACGACCTGCTCGGCCGGCGGATGCGGGACGTGGGGCTGAAGCAGGGTCGCCTCTACGCGCTGATGCACGGCGGCCGCGGACTGCTCCTCGACCAGACCGGGCGGCTTTCCGTGGCGGGCTGGGCAGACCGGGTCGACCACGTCGTCGACGTCAGCGAGGAACTGGACGTGCCCGCGGTGCTGCTGCGACCCGACGGCCACGTGGCGTGGGCCGGTGACGACCAACAGGATCTGCTCGGCCGGCTGTCCCAGTGGTTCGGCGCTGCCGTCGGCTGAGCGCTGCCGTCTGCTGAGCGTGCGGAGGTACTCGAAGGGGCAGGACCTGCCTCGGGCACCGGCTCGTGACATCTGATCCCGATGCTCGGGGTGGCGGCCGCCGCGGGGGCACCGGGGGAGGCCGGCGGACGTGGGCCCGGCTGCTGTGACCGCGGATCCGGCTTGACCTGATTTGTGACGCCGCTTACTCTGCTGCTTGTCCGTATATAGGACGAAACTGTTCGATAAAAGTAACAGTGCTGTTGAGAGGCTTTCGGTGTCAGCATGAGTGCATCAGTTCCGGCGTCGGCGCCGGCTTGTCCTGTCGATCACGCGGCCCTGGCCGGCGGCTGCCCGGTGTCGGCGAATGCCGCGGCGTTCGATCCGTTCGGTCCCGCGTACCAGGCCGATCCGGCCGAGTCGCTGCGCTGGTCCCGCGACGAGGAGCCGGTGTTCTACAGCCCCGAACTCGGCTACTGGGTCGTCACCCGGTACGAGGATGTGAAGGCGGTGTTCCGCGACAACATCCTGTTCTCGCCGGCGATCGCGCTGGAGAAGATCACTCCCGTCTCGGCGGAGGCCACCGCCACCCTCGCCCGGTACGACTACGCCATGGCCCGGACCCTCGTGAACGAGGACGAGCCCGCCCACATGCCGCGCCGCCGCGCGCTCATGGATCCGTTCACGCCGAAGGAACTGGCGCACCACGAGGCGATGGTGCGACGGCTCACGCGTGAATACGTCGACCGCCTCGTCGAATCCGGCAAGGCCGACCTGGTGGACGAGATGCTGTGGGAGGTTCCGCTCACCGTCGCCCTGCACTTCCTCGGCGTGCCGGAGGAGGACATGGCGACGATGCGCAAGTACTCGATCGCGCACACCGTGAACACCTGGGGCCGCCCCGCGCCCGAGGAGCAGGTCGCCGTCGCCGAGGCGGTCGGCAGGTTCTGGCAGTACGCGGGCACGGTGCTCGAGAAGATGCGGCAGGACCCGTCGGGACACGGCTGGATGCCCTACGGGATCCGCAAGCAGCGGGAGATGCCGGACGTCGTCACCGACTCCTACCTGCACTCGATGATGATGGCCGGCATCGTCGCTGCGCACGAGACCACGGCCAACGCGTCCGCGAACGCGTTCAAGCTGCTGCTCGAGAACCGCGCGGTGTGGGAGGAGATCTGCGCGGATCCGTCGCTGATCCCCAGCGCCGTCGAGGAGTGCCTGCGCCACTCCGGGTCCGTGGCGGCGTGGCGACGGGTGGCCACCGCCGACACCCGCATCGGCGACGTCGACATCCCCGCCGGCGCAAAGCTGCTCGTCGTCAACGCGTCCGCCAACCACGACGAGCGGCACTTCGACCGCCCCGACGAGTTCGACATCCGGCGCCCGAACTCGAGCGACCACCTCACCTTCGGGTACGGCAGCCACCAGTGCATGGGCAAGAACCTGGCCCGCATGGAGATGCAGATCTTCCTCGAGGAACTCACCACGCGGCTTCCCCACATGGAACTCGTACCCGACCAGGAGTTCACCTACCTGCCGAACACGTCCTTCCGCGGACCCGACCACGTGTGGGTGCAGTGGGATCCGCAGGCGAACCCGGAGCGCACCGATCCTGCTGTGCTGCACCGGCATCAGCCGGTCACCATCGGAGAGCCCGCTACCCGGGCGGTGTCCCGCACCGTCACCGTCGAGCGCCTGGACCGGATCGCCGACGACGTGCTGCGCCTCGTCCTGCGCGACGCCGGTGGAAAGACGTTGCCCACGTGGACTCCCGGCGCCCACATCGACCTCGACCTCGGCGCGCTGTCGCGCCAGTACTCCCTGTGCGGCGCGCCCGACGCGCCGACCTACGAGATCGCCGTGCACCTGGACCCCGAGAGCCGCGGTGGTTCGCGCTACGTCCACGAACAGCTCGAGGTGGGGAGCTCGCTCCGGATTCGCGGGCCCCGGAACCACTTCGCGCTCGACCCCGACGCCGAACACTACGTGTTCGTCGCCGGCGGCATCGGCATCACCCCCGTCCTGGCCATGGCCGACCACGCCCGCGCCCGGGGGTGGAGCTACGAACTGCACTACTGCGGCCGAAACCGTTCCGGCATGGCCTATCTCGAGCGGGTCGCCGAGCACGGTGACCGGGCCGCGCTGCACGTGTCGGCGGAAGGCACCCGGATCGACCTCGCCACCCTCCTCGCCGAGCCGGCCGCCGGCACCCAGATCTACGCGTGCGGGCCCGGGCGGCTGCTCGCCGGACTCGAGGACGCGAGCCGGCACTGGCCCGACGGGGCACTGCACGTCGAGCACTTCACCTCGTCCCTCGCGGCGCTCGATCCGGACGTCGAGCACGCCTTCGACCTCGAACTGCGCGACTCGGGGCTGACCGTGCGGGTCGAGTCCACCCAGACCGTTCTCGACGCGTTGCGGGCCAACAACATCGACGTGCCCAGCGACTGCGAGGAGGGTCTCTGCGGCTCGTGCGAGGTCGCCGTCCTCGACGGCGAGGTCGACCACCGCGACACGGTGTTGACCAAGGCCGAGCGGGCGGCGAACCGGCAGATGATGACCTGCTGTTCGCGTGCCTGTGGCGACCGGCTGGCCCTGCGACTCTGAATCACCGACCTTCGAAAGGATCCGTCATGGGATCTACCCTCGACCCGATTGCCGTGCGCACCGCGCCCCCCGCGCCGGACGTGCCACGCAGCAGCTTCAAACGGGTCCTCACCGGAAGCATGGCCGGTGCCGTGCTCGAGTGGTACGACTTCGCGATCTACGGCATTCTCGCCGCGACCGTCCTCGGCCCGCTGTTCTTCCCCGGCTCCGACGGCATCACCAAGTTGCTTCTCGCCCTTGCCACCCAGGGTCTCGGCTTCATCGCCCGGCCGCTCGGCGGCGTCGTCTTCGGCCATCTCGGCGACCGGTTCGGCCGCAAGCCGATGCTCGTGATCACCTTCGTGATGCTGGGCACGGCCACCGCGTCGATCGGGCTGCTGCCGACCTACGAGCAGATCGGCATCTGGGCCACGGTCCTGCTCGTCGCGCTGCGCATGATCCAGGGCTTCGCGCTCGGCGGTGAATTCGGTGCGGCGGTGCTGCTGGTGAGCGAGTACGGCGAGCCGAAGCGCCGTGGCTTCTGGGCGTCCTGGCCGCAGGCGGGCGCACCGTCGGGCACCGTGCTTGCCGCCGTGGTCGTCTCGGCCCTGGTGCTCCTGCTCCCGGCCGACTCGTTCGACGCATGGGGCTGGCGGATCGCATTCCTGTTCGCCGTTCCCCTCCTGGTCATCGGCTTCTGGATCCGGCACGGCGTCGAGGAGTCCCCGGTGTTCCGGGCGGCGCAGTCCGCCGCGGCGGACCGCCCCGAGTCCCGGTCGAGCATCGTCGAAGCGCTGTCCCGTCCGCGCCCGGTGCTGATCGGCATCGGCATGCGGCTCGGCGAGAACATCGCCTTCTACGTGTACACGATCTTCGTCATCGCGTACGCCACCACCTATCACGGCTTCGCGCGGGGCGAGGTGATGCTGGCCGTGACCTTCGCGTCGGTGTTCCAGTTCGTCGGCATGATCGGTGGCGGCCGGTGGTCCGACCGGGTCGGCCGACGCATCGCGATGCTCGTCCCGGCCCTGGTGCTCGTGGTGTGGGCACCCGTCTTCTTCTGGCTCGTGCAGATGCAGAGCGTGCCGCTGCTGTGGGTGGGTGTCTGTGTCGGTGCCTTCTTCCACGGTGCTCTCGCCGGCCCCGAGGCGGCCTGGATCACCGAACTGTTCCCGACCCGCTACCGGTATGCCGGCTCCTCGCTCGTGTTCCAGGGGTCGTCGATCATCGCCGGCGCGCCCGCGCCCCTCATCGCCGTCTGGCTCATCGACAGGTTCGGTGTGGGGACCGTCATCGCGTACCTGGTGGTGACCATGATGATCACCGTCGTCGCGGTGCTGAGCAGCCGCGAGACCAAGGGCATCGATCTCGACCGCATCGAGTGACCGGACACCGTTGCCGGGCGGCTGTGGCGCCGCCCGGCAACGGCCGTCCCCGGTTACCCCGTCCGGACGGCCGTCCCGCGGTACGGTCGGACCGGAGGTGATCGACATGGAAGAGATCGCGAAGATCGTCGGTATTGCTTTCGTCTACATCGTCGTCGCAGAGGTGATCATCGGTACGCTCGCCCTGCTGATCATTTCGACGATCAGTCCGCACTTTCTGCAGCGCAAGCCGAAGTACGGCGCGACGGGACCCCGGTACGGGACCATTAGCCCCAGCCCAGCTCGTGCAGACGAGCATCCTCGATTCCGAAGTAGTGAGCGATCTCGTGAATGACCGTCACCGCGACCTCGTGCACCACGTCGTCGTCGGAGTCGCAGATGTCGAGGATGGCGTCGCGATAGATGGTCACGGTGTCCGGTAGCGCGCCCGCATAGTGGCTGTCGCGCTCGGTGAGCGCGATCCCGTGGTAGAGCCCGAGCAGATCGGGCTCTTCCTCGTTTCTGGGCTCGACCAGCACCACCACGTTGTCGATGGCCCGCGCGAGTTCCGGTGGGATCAGATCCAGGGCCTCTCCGACGAGCTCGTCGAACCGCTCGTCGCCCATTCGTGCAGCCACCTCAGGCGCCCGGAACGGGAGCCGCCCCCGGCAGCGGGGTCGGCAGCGAGCGGCCCTCGGGCGGGGCGGGCGGCGGCACCGGCGGCTGGCCGTCGATGAGGATGTCGCCCGCGGCCGTGCCGGTGACCGACGCGAATCCGCCGCCCTCGACCTGCTTGCCCACCGAACAGTTGACCTTGCGGCTGCCCGCCAGCCAATTGTCGAAGTCCAGGTTGTCCCAGAACAGCGTGAGGGTCTTGTTGCGCAGCGCGTCGGGGCCGCCCAGGTACGCGTTGGCGTTCTCGGTGCACGTCCCCTCGAGGTACCTGTCCTGGTCCTCGACGCTCGGCAGACCGCCGGGGAACTGCCCGGACAGGTCCACCACGGAGATCACCTCGAAGGCGTGCGGCTGGGAGCAGTCCACCGGATCCGCCGGCACCCCGTTGTCGATGCCGATGCACGTGCCCACGTCCCAGACCTTGGACTGGTCCTGGTCGGCGACCTTGCCCTGGATCGGCAGCAGATTGCCGGTGGTGGAGGAGAACTGCAGACCGCAGCGCAGCGTCCGCTCACCGGCCGCCCAGCCCGCCTCACCGGGGTTGATCAGGCCCACGCTGAACTTGCCGTGCGGGTCGAACCGGCCGTCGAGGTAGTCCATCGCGGCCGGCGCGCACAGCTCGTCGCGCAGTTCGGTGAACCGCAGCACCGACGGGAAGCGCGACCCGGGACCCCACTCGGCGCCCGGGTACACGCTCAGGTCGATGTCCTTGACCACCTCGAACAGGTGCGACTCGGCGCAGTCCACCTTCGCCAGGTCGCTCGCATCGATCTCCGTCCAGGTCAGGCAGTCGCCTGCGACGGCTGTGCCGAATGCCTCGCCGGCCACGGCGCCGGTGGTCACTACGGCACTCGTCGAACCGCCGGGCTCGTCGTCGGACCCGCCGAATCCCGCCACCACCGCGGTGACGACCGCCGCGAGTACCGCGCCCGCCGCCACCAGCATCAAGGCGCGACGGGTCAGCTTCGCGGACGGGGCACCCCGGACCCGCGAGGCGGACGGTGTCGTCCGATCGGACTGCTGCTCACTCTCCTCGGCCATCACGTCCATCATGCCTGTGCATGCCGCTCCGGGTAACTTCGGTACACATGGCGGAGCCCATCGATCCCGAAGTCCAGGAGATCGCGCAGCGACTGTTCGATGCCGCCCGCGCCGGGCACGTCGAGACGCTCGCCGCCTATGTCGATGCCGGGGTGCCGGTGAACCTGTGCAACGAGAAGGGCGACACCCTGCTGATGCTGGCGTCCTACCACGGTCACGCCGACGCGGTGCGGACCCTGATCGAACGGGGCGCCGACGTCGACCGGCTCAACGACCGCGAGCAGTCGCCGATCGCCGGCGCCGTGTTCAAAGGGGCGATCGACGTCGTGCGGGTGCTCACCGAGGCCGGAGCCGACCCGTACGCCGGGCATCCGAACGCCGTGGAGTCGGCGAGGATGTTCGAACGCGAGGACTGCCTGCAACTGTGGGCACAGTAGGTCGGAATCGGCCGCAGACGGCGCCGAGTAGGCTGTGACCTCGTGATCGACCTCAAGTTCCTCCGCGAGAACCCCGACGCCGTCCGTGCCTCGCAGCGCACCCGAGGCGAGGACCCCGGTCTCGTCGACGCGTTGCTCGAGGCCGATGCGGCCCGCCGCGCCGCGGTGCTGGCCGGCGACAACATCCGCGCCGAGCAGAAGGCGCTGGGCAAGAAGGTCGGACAGGCCTCCCCGGAGGAACGGCCCGCGCTGCTCGACGGTGCGAAGGAACTCGCCGCGAAGGTCAAGAAGCTCGAGGCCGAGCAGCAGGCCGCCGAGGATGCGCTGGGGCGCGCGCACATGGCGATCTCCAACATCGTGCAGGAGGGCGCCCCCGCGGGCGGGGAGGACGACTTCGTCACCCTCGAGACCGTCGGCGAGCTGCCCACCTTCGACTTCGAGCCGAAGGACCATCTGACCCTCGGCGAATCGCTCGGGCTGATCGACATGGAGCGCGGCGCGAAGGTCTCCGGCGCCCGGTTCTACTTCCTCACCGGCTACGGCGCGCTGCTGCAGCTCGGCATGCTGCAGCTCGCCGCCCAGAGGGCCGTCGCCAACGGCTTCCAGATGATGATCCCCCCGGTGCTCGTGCGACCGGAGATCATGCAGGGCACCGGCTTTCTCGGCGCCCACGCCGACGAGATCTACCACCTCGCCGACGACGATCTGTACCTCGTCGGCACCTCGGAGGTGCCGCTCGCCGGCTATCACTCCGGCGAGATCCTCGACCTGTCGGGCGGCCCGAAGCGGTACGCGGGCTGGTCGTCGTGCTTCCGCCGCGAGGCCGGCAGCTACGGCAAGGACACCCGCGGCATCATCCGGGTCCACCAGTTCGACAAGGTGGAGATGTTCGTCTACTGCAAGCCCGAGGACGCCACCGCCGAACACCAGCGATTGCTCGCGTGGGAGCGCGACATGCTCGCCGCGATCGAGGTGCCGTACCGGGTCATCGACGTCGCGGGCGGTGACCTCGGCTCGTCGGCGGCCCGCAAGTTCGACTGCGAGGCGTGGGTGCCCACGCAGGAGCGCTACCGGGAACTGACCTCCACGTCGAACTGCACCACCTTCCAGGCTCGTCGCCTCGGCGTGCGCTACCGCGACGAGAACGGCAAGCCGCAGATCGCCGCCACCCTCAACGGCACGCTCGCCACCACCCGCTGGCTCGTCGCGATCCTCGAGAACCACCAGCAGGCCGACGGGTCCGTGCGCGTTCCCTCGGCACTCGTGCCGTTCGTCGGGCGTGAGGTGCTCGAACCGCCGGTCTGAGACGTTCCGCCGCGTGGGGTGGCGGCCGAATGTCACATGGGTTCGCTCGGATCGAACGCATGTGACATTCGGTCACCCCGCGCCCGGGAGGGCCGACGCCGTCAGCTGCCCGGGTCGCAGCCGACGGCCACGTACGCGTGCAGGCCGTCGGGGTCGTCGCGCAGCAGATACTCGTAGTCGCTGGTGGCCATCACGGCGTCGTTCGCGTCGCGGAACGACCAGCGCACCCGGGCCCGCACGATCTTGTCGGTGACCGGGGAGAGGTCGAGCAACTCGTGCCCCACTCCGGCGAGGCCGTGTTTCCGGTAGGTCTCGTTGCTCTGCGCGAGCGCCTCGGTGATCTCCTTCCGGTTCGCCAACGATCCGGCGAACGAATCCGTCAGGATCGTGCCCGGTTCACCCCACAGCGCGGCCGAGGACTCGGCGTCGAACCCGGCGAGCGCCTCTCCGTACCGGGTGAAGAAGCGGTCCAGTGCGATGCGTTCCACGCTCATGTTCTTCAGTGTGCGGGTCCGGCGACGGTTGTCAGCGCAGAATCAGGCAGGTGGTCGACGCGGTCGCGAGCAACCGGTCGTTCTCGTCGCGGGCCTCGCCGCGGGCGGTGGCGGTGCGACGGCCGCTGTACTCGCAGATGCCGTGCACGCGGACGACGCCGTTGCCGGCCTGGACCGGCCGCAGATACCGGACCTGCAGGTCCAGGGTCGTGTACCCGACACCGGCCTCGAGCGTGCTCGACACGCTGAACCCCATGGCGGTGTCGAACATCGTCGCTATCACGCCGCCGTGCACGCTGCCGACCGCGTTGGCGTGGAACTCCTGCGGTTCCATGCTCACCTCCACCCAGCCCTCGCGTGCGTCGGTCACCCGGAAGCCGAGCGTGCGCGACGTCGGATGGTGCGGGATGGAGCCGTCGATCAGGCCGCGCAGGAAGTCGAGGCCCTGCATGTCGCGGTTCGCGGCGGACGTCGGGGCGGGGTCGTCCCACGTGTAGATGCGCTGGCGTTCGGTCACCAGCCGACCGTATCGCGCGGTGACAAACCCGTCCGCGCGTGCCACCCTGGAGCCATGCGACACCGATGTTGATCCGGCTCCGCCTCTTCCCTGACCGTTCGCGTGGTGGCGTACGCGGCCACCCGCGAACTCGTGCCGCTCTACGGCCTTTACGCACTGCTGTTCGAGGACCACGGCCTCGGTACGGGCGAGATCTCGTCGCTCTTCGTGCTGTGGTCCGTCGTGGCGTTCGTCGCGGAGGTGCCGTCGGGGGCGTGGGCCGACACGGTGTCCCGCCGGGGCCTGTTGCTGCTCAGCGCCGTCCTGTTCTCCGCGGGCTTCGCCCTGTGGTTGCTGTTCCCGGGCTACTGGGGGTTCGCGGCGGGCTTCGTGGCGTGGGGGATCAGCGAGTCGCTGAAGTCCGGGACGTTCGAGGCCCTGGTGTACGACGAACTGTCCGCACGCGGGGCGGCGCACCGGTATCCGGCGGTACTGGGCTACGCGAACGCCGGCGAGACGCTGTGCGTCCTCGTCGCGACGCTGTCGGCCGCGCCGTTGTTCGCGGTGGGCGGCTACGCGGCGGTGGGGTGGTTGTCGGTGGCGATCACCGTCGGCAACGGGTTGCTCGTGCTCACCCTGCCGGCCGCGCCCCGCAACGCCTCGGCGGACGAGACAGGCGCCGTTCCAGGCGCTTTCGTGACTCGCTATCTGGCGGTCCTGCACGCCGGGACGGGTGAGGCGCGACGCAGCGCCGTGGTGCGCCGCGCGGTGCTGCTCGCGGCGCTGCTGTCGGCGTGCCTCGCGTTCGAGGAGTACTTCGCGCTACTGGCGCGCGAGGGCGGCGCGAGCACGTCCGCGGCGCCGGTGCTGGTGGCGATCACCGTTGCGGGACAGGTGCTCGGCGCCGCGACGGCCGGCCGCACCGCGGCAATGACCGGTCGCGCCATGGGGGCGGTGATCGCCGCCGGGGGTGTGCTGCTGGCGGCGGGTGCCGCGCTCGGCGGAGTGGCGGGATTCGTGGCGATCGGGATCGGCTACGGCGCCCTGCACAACGCGATGATCGTTGCCGAGGCGCGGATGCAGGACGCGATGAGCGGGACCGCCCGCGCGACGGTGACGTCGGTCTCGGGCCTCGTCGGCGAGGTCGCGTCGGTGGCGGTCTACGCCGGCTTCGCGCTCGGAACGGTCTGGCTGCCGCTGGCGGCGGTGCTCGCCGCGTGCGCCGTGCCGCTGCTCGGCCTGGCCGTGGCGGCGACGCGGTGGCTGCCGCCGTCTCAGTCACCTCTTAATTCGCCGGACTAACGTCCTCCGCCATGCGTGCCCGTCTCGTCCCCGCCCTGTTCGCCGCCGCCGGTCTCGGCCTGATCGGTACCGGCTCCGCATTCGCCTACGCCGACGCACCCACCGTCGCGACGACGGCCGTCGCACCGCCCGCGCCGACCGGAGACCCGCTCTCCGACACCCGCAGCAATCTGCAGCAGGCCGGGCTGCCGCTCGCGCTTCTCGGCGGCGGGATCGGGCAGCTCACCGACGGCAGCCGCCAGCTCGACGACGGCGCCCACCAGCTCGCCGACGGGCTCGCGCAGGCCAGCGCGGGTGGGCAGCAGCTCGCCGACGGGCTCGGGCAGCTCCAGGGCGGGGTGGACCTGCTCGGCGACGGTGCGACCCAGGTCAGCGGGGGCGTCGACCAGGTCGTCGACCGGCTCACCGGCTTCGGGGAGATGCAGGCGGGCGTCACCGAGCAGCTGACCGTCGTCGCCGGCACCCTGCGGCGGTCGCCCGACCCGGTGTCCCAGGAGGCCGCCGCCCGGCTCGACGGGCTCGTCGGCCGGCTGGACAGCGAGGGGATCGGCCCGGAGACGCTCGCGCAGCTCGAACAGTTGCGCGGCGGCGCTCGGCAGCTCGCCTACGAGTTGGGCGACCCGGACGCGCAGTTCGTCGCCGGTATGGTGCAGGCTGCCGACGGCTCGCGGCAGCTACGCGACGGCCTGATGCTCCTCGACGACGGCGGCCGGCAACTCGTCGACGGCACCGGGCAGCTCGTGGACGGCGTCGGTCCGGTCACCGGGGTGATCGCGGGCGTCTCGGACAACGTGCGGGAAGCGACGGCCGCCCTGCCGAAGTCGCCGGCTCCGGCGTCGTCGGGCGACGTCGCGGCGACGGCGGTGGAGGCGACCGCCGAGCGGCAGTGGTGGCCGTACGCGCTCGTCGCGCTGGGGGCGCTGGTGCTCGCCGTGCCGGCCCTGTTGCCGAATGTGCTCCGACCGAACGTGCTGCGGCCGAATGTCACACGCGTTCGATCGAACTGAACCCATGTGACATTCGGCCACACCCACGCGACGAGGGGTCAGAGCTTGCGGGAGCGCAGCTCGTGACCGCGGGAGGTCTTGCAGCGGCCGGTCACGAGGTCCCACTGCCAGCCGTGCAGGTTGCAGGTGAGGCTGGTGCCCTCGACGACACCGAACTTCGACAGGTCGGCCTTCAGGTGCGGGCAGCGGCGCTGGATCTCGAACCCGCCCAGCTCGATCGACGCGGAATCGTCGTGGGCCTCGGCGAACCAGCCGTCCGCGTAGGCGATCCGCTCGTCGGTCAGGCACTTGAAGAACGTGTAGAGGAACTCGTTGTAGCCGCCCACACGCCACGCCTCGAAGCGGGTGGACAGGAAGATGGTGTTCACCCAGTCCGGCTCGTCGTCGCGCAGGACCGTGCGCACCAGCTCCGGCGCGATGCGGAAACCGTAGCGGTACTTGCCTTCTCCCTCGATGGGTTCGCGGACGACCCGCTTGGGGAAGTCCAGCACGACCGTCTCGTCGCCCATCACCAGGCCGACGGGGTAGCCGATGCCGTCGCAGATCAGATCGGACTGCGCCATGATCGGCTCGAACTTCGCCTTGAGCGGGCCGAGCAGCGGCTCGCCCTCGGCGGGGGCCCACGTCGCCTTCTCGGCCTCGAGCACCGGGGCCAGGCGCTGTGCCATCTCCTCGATGTACGCGGCCTTGTCGGTGAAGATCCGCTCGACGTCGGCGTCCGGGATCGGGTGGGTCAGCGTCATCGACGTGCTGCCGTGCACCTCGAGTACCGAGCCGGGGATCATCAGCACGCCACCGTCGTTGCCGTGGAGGCGCATCTGCTCGAGGAAGACCATCTGGTCGGGGAAGATGTTGCCCTCGTCGCCGTGGTCGTCGTTGAGGTGGCGCAGCGCCGGGTCGAGGAACACCGGCGGCCCGGCCGACGGGACCACCCACGTCGCGCCGACCTGGTCGATGTAGCTGCGGCAGCGGTCCATGCCGCGCTGGCGTTTCTGCTTGCCGAAGTTCGCCTTGGTGCGCTTGGGGATGTCGTAGACCATCGGGTACCAGATCGCGCCCGAGTACTGCAGCAGGTGGACGTCGATCCGGCCGAACGCCTCGAGCATCGAGTCCATCTCGACCGGGCGGGCGTCGTTCATGTTGAACACCGTGGTCTCGCCGTCCGAGACGACGAGGCCGGAGTCGCCGATCGGCCCGTCCGCGGGCGCGCGCAGGGCGATGATCATGACGTCGAGGTCGCCCTTGGGGCCGCTGACGGTGTGCTTGACGGAATCGGTCGTCTCGAGGAACTTCGTGAACCCGAGCTGCTCGAGGTCGCGGCGCAGGTCCGGGACCGGGAAGTCGGGCAGCAGCACCGTCGCGTCCTTGTTGACGTGCTTGCTCAGGTTCTCCGGGTCGAAGTGGTCCTTGTGCAGGTGCGAGACGTACAGGTAGTCGACGTCGCCGAGCTTGTCCCAGTCCAACTGCGTGTTGTCCGGGAAGGGGAACCACGACGCGAAGTACGCGGGGTTGACCCACGGATCGCACAGGATCGACCCCGCTGCGGTCTGAATGTGGAACCCGGCGTGTCCGACGCTGGTGATCTGCACTTCGTTGCCTCCTGACGTGCTGACCGACGTACCACCCAGCGTAGGGGGACGCCGGTGCGGCGCCGCGTCCAGGCGGTGAACCGGGGCCGGATACGGGCATTTGATCCCGAATCGGGCGGGTGGCGGACATCGGACGGAGCCCGCGGGCACCGATCCGGCTACTCTGACCGACTGTGGAACCCTTCTACCGGACCGTCATCGGCCTCGCCCGGACCGTCTTCGCCGCGCAGGGACTGAAGTTCACCGTCACCGGCGCCGAGAACATCCCCGCCGTCGGTGGCGCGGTGATCGCCATGAACCACGTCGGCTACATGGACTTCACCTACGCGGGCCTGCCCGCCCGCACCTCCAAGCGCTACATCCGGTTCATGGCGAAGAAGGAGGTCTTCGACCACAAGATCTCCGGTCCCCTGATGCGGGCCATGAAGCACATCCCCGTCGACCGTGCCGACGGCGCCGACTCCTACCGCGCGGCGGTGGCGGCGCTGCGTGCGGGCGAGCTCGTCGGGGTCTTCCCCGAGGCCACGATCAGCCGCAGCTTCGAGATCAAGGGCTTCAAGACGGGTGCCGCGCGGATGGCGCTGGAGGCGGACGTGCCGATCATCCCCGTGGTGCTGTGGGGGTCCCAGCGGGTGTGGACGAAGGGGCACCCCAAGCGCCTCGGCCGCACGAAGACGCCGATCTCGATCGCCGTCGGCGAGCCCATCGCGCCGAACGCGTCGGCGTCGGAGCTGACCGCGGAGCTGCACGAGACGATGGAGCGCATGCTGCGGGACCTGCAGGGCAGCTACGTCCACGAAGCCGGTGCGTACTGGGTGCCCGCCCGGCTCGGCGGCACCGCGCCCACGCTCGCGGAGGCCACGGCGCTCGACGACGCCGACACCGCCGCGCGCAAGGCCCGCCGGGCGCAGAAGGATGCCGGCACCGACCGGTGACGACGACAGCCGCGGTAAGGCCCGCGGCACGGTAACGCCCGGGTCGTCCGGATGCGCCGCGTCGCGGCGGACCGGCACAATGGCGAAGTGAGACGAGATCTGCCGAGCCTGGTTGCCACCGACGTCGACGGCACCCTCATCGACGACGAGGAGCGCGTCTCGGACCGCACCCGCGCGGCGGTGCAGGCCGTGGTGTCCTCCGGGACGCCGTTCGTCCTGGCCACCGGCCGTCCGCCGCGATGGATCCCGCCGGTGATCGAGCAACTCGGTTTCGCGCCCATGGCCGTGTGCGCCAACGGCGCGGTGCTCTACGACAGCGCCGCCGACCGGGTCCTCAGCGCCGCCGTGCTCTCCGCGGACGAGCTGGCCTGGGTGGCCGACGTCGCCAACAGCGTGCTGCCCGGCTGCGGTCTGGCCGCCGAGCGGATCGGGGCGAGCGCCCACGACGCCGCGACGCCGCAGTTCGTCAGCGCCCCCGGCTACGAGCATGCGTGGCTGAATCCGGACAACACGGAACTCGCCGACCACGAGGTGATCGCCGAGCCGGCGGTGAAGCTGCTGATCCGGATGGCGTCGGCGACGAGCCACGAGATGGCCGAAGCGCTGGCTCCGCAGCTCTGCGGCCTGGTGGACGTCACCTATTCCACGGACAACGGCCTGATCGAGATCTCCGCCTCGGGGGTGACGAAGGCGTCGGGCCTGCAGCTGATGGCCGAGCACCTGGGGGTGGCGGCCGACGGGATCGTCGCGTTCGGGGACATGCCCAACGACATCCCGATGCTGTCGCTGGCGCGCCACGGGGTCGCGATGGAGAACGCGCACCCGGACACGAAGGCGGCCGCGGACGAGGTCACCGCCACCAACATCGAGGACGGGGTGGCCCGCATCCTCGAGCGTTGGTGGCGGTGACGGCCCCGGCGAGGGGACCGGCAGTCGGCTAGGGCACCGGCGGCCGGCTAGGGCGCGGGCGCGGGCACGGGAGCTTCTGGGGCGGGTGCCGGAGCCTCCGGTGCCGGTGCTGGTGCGGCTTCGGGGGCGGGTGCCGGCGCGCCGGCGGGCTGCGGCGCCGCCTGTTCGTACGCGTCGTTGTAGGCGCGCAGCACCTTCGTCACCGCACCGGTGAGCTCGTTGAAGATCAGCGAGCCGAACTCGAAGTCCGAGCGCCAGCCGTCCGGCACGCGGTACTCGTCGCTGGTCGGCAGGCCGAGCTCACCCGTGTCGAGGCCGTTGCGCTGCCACGTCTTGTAGATCTCGCCGAGCACCGTCCACACGCCGCCGTTCGGCGAGGTGTAGATGGCGCCGTTGACGAACTCGGCGCGCTCGTAGCCCGCCTTGGCGGGCAGGATTCCGGACACGGCGGTCCCCAGACGGCCGGTCTCGCCGCCCTCGGCGATCCACTTCTGGGCCAGCGGCGAGTTGTCGGTGAGCCGGATCAGCTCGCCGACCAGGTCCGCGACCTTCTCGGCCGAGCCGGTGTCGGGCAGGCGGTCCGCCGATCCGGTGGCCGGAGCCCCCGCGTCGACGTCGGGCACCTGCGCGCGCGGGCTGTCGGAGACGAGGTCGGACGAGTCGTCGCTCGGGGTACTGGGCGTGGTGCTCTGCCCGGCCGCGGTGGCCGCGGCGATCTCACGGATCTGGTCCATCTTCGCGTAGCCGGAGTCGCCGGGGCAGCTGGTGTTGCCGACGTCGCGGTGCGCGAAGATGATCGGCAGGTCCACGGCCGCGCCCTGCGGGTACGGGGTGAACGACGTGCCCTCCGAGTACATGGTGGTCTCGCCCTCGGGGTCGAGACCGGCCTTGGCGAGCCGCCAGCCGAGGAAGCGGCCCACCGCGTCGACCGTGGCCTTCGGTGGCTCGACGTTGGAGAAGTCGCCCATCATCGCGATGCCGACGGTGTTCTCGTTGAAGCCGCCGGCGTGCGCGCCCTGCACGGGCTTGTCCAGGCCGCCGGCGCGGCCCTCGAAGATCTGGCCGTAGCGGTCGACGAGCACGTTGTAGCCGACGTCGCACCAGCCCAGGGTCTGGGCGTGGTACGCGTAGATGGCCCGCACGATCTCCGCCGATTCGGCCTTGGAGTAGTCGTTGCTGCCGGCGGTGTGGTGCACGGTGGCGCCGCCGAGCTCGTCGTCGTAGGTGGCGTCCTGGCAGCGGATGGACTCGTCGGCGCCCCACTGCGCTCGGGTGATCACCTTCGGTCCGGACCCTCCGACCGGACCGGCGATGTCCTCGAGCGCGGCGTCGGCGCTGCTCGACCCCGGATTGATGAGCACGGCGCTGACGTCGTCGGCGGCGGCCTGCGCGGGTTCCTGGGTGTGCAGCGGCCGTGACGACGACGCCGGCGCATACCCCAGTTCCGGCTGGGCCGGAGCAGGCGTCGGTGCGGGTGCGGCCGGCGGCGCGACCGGGGCGGGAATCTCGGCGCCGGCGAGCGTCGGTTCGGGCGCCGGGCGCGGAGTGAGCAGCACCTGCACGGCCTTGGTGGCACCGACGTAGATCGGTTCGGTGCCGGCCCGCTCGTCGGGCGTCCGGTCGGAGCGGCTCGTGTCGATCGGTTCGGTGGCCGTCCACGGCCCCCAGCTGCCGTCTTCGCGCTGGGCCCGGATGCGCGCGTCGGTGTCGGCGACGTCCTTCGCGGCCAGCGCGATCATGCTGAACGGGGCGTCCCTGGTGAGCTGCTTGACGGTCGCGCCGATGCGATCGACGACGTCGGCGGCTGCGGGTGCGGGCGCCGGGGTGGTCGACGGGGCGGGCGCGGCGATCTCCGGCAGGCCCGCGGCGAGTTCCTTCAGGCTCAGGTCCGGCAGGTTCAGGCCGGTGAGTTCGTGGATCGGGATCACGATGTCGGGCACCGAGGCGAGGACGACCTCGGCGATCTCCGGCGGTACGACGATGGGGACGGACTCGTTGGTGGAGCGGACGTCCGATGTGGTGCTCGTGACGCCGTAGACGGCGAATGGGCTGGCGACGGCCAGGGCGGCGACGGCACCCAGGACGATCGACGGCTTCGGTCGGCGATGCGGCACGGTGCTTCTCCCTGTCGGTGTTCGCGGCGGTCCTCGGCGGCCGGGCGGCGCTCGGCCGAGGCCGAGGAGCCGGCTCGAATCGAACCGAATCCTCCGTCATCCGGACGACCCGAAGTGCGGAACGGCCGAGAATCGTGTGCAACTTGTGATTCTGGTGTTACTGGTGTGGCTGTTGTTGCTTCATCCAGTCACTCTTGCCACACTAGTCGCAGACAACCTTAAGCCTCAACCTGAGCTTGAGGATCCGTCTCGAATGTCCGATACGCGCGGACCTGCGTCCGGGCGGCACACGGTGCGAGAACGAGGGAGTGCAGCGCATGCCACGAATGTCCATCCGCCGGACCCATCGCCGGCGGCGTCTCGTCGTCGGACACCCCCTCCGCAACGGCTGGCGGCCCGCCACGGCCCGCGCCGCGGCGATCGGCCTCGCCCCCGCGCTGCTGGTCGGCGCCGGAATCGGCGGGGTGATGCACGTGCGCGCCGAACCCGACGTCGCACAGGCCGTGGCCGCCGACACCCCCTTCACCTTCGTGGGCTTCGGTCACGGCCACGGTCGCGGCATGGGCCAGTGGGGCGCCTACGGCTACGCCACCGAGCACGGCTGGTCCGCCGACCGGATCCTCGGGCACTACTACGGCGGCACCACCCTCGGCGCGCTTCCCGAGAACACGATGATCGCGGTCCGGCTCGTCGGGCAGGACGACGCGCCCCTCGACGTGTACTCCGACACCGGGATGACCGTCGCCGGCAGGCAGACCGGACCCGGCGAGGCCGCCCACCTGACGCCCACGGCGGACGGGGGAGCGGACGTCGTCGTCACCGCCGGGTGTTCCGGCGAGGTGCTGTGGCAGGGCCGCGCCGACCTGCCGTGGGTGGACCCCGTCGACATGGGCGAGGCCCGGCCCGCCGCGGAACACCTCAAGCTCTGCGGCAACAGCGCGCCCTACCGCGGTTCCCTCGGTGTCGTCCTCGACGGCTCCGCGCCGCGCACCGTCAACCGGCTGTCGATGGAGGACTACCTGCTCAGTGTGGTCCCGGCCGAGTCGCTGCCCGGTTGGGCCGACACCGGCGGCGCCGAGGCGCTGCGCGCGCAGGCCATCGCCGCCCGCTCCTACGCCGCGGCGGAGAACCGCTCGGCGCTGTGGCAGACGTGCGACAGCCAGAGCTGCCAGGTGTATGCAGGGTCCGGCAAGGAGGACCCGCGCACGAACGAGGCGGTGAACTCGACCCGCGGGACCGTCCTCATGAAGGACGGCAAGGTCGTCGCCAGCGAGTTCTCGGCTTCGACCGGCGGTTACTCCGCCGGCGGCACCTTCCCGTCCGTCGAGGACCTCGGCGACGCCGTCGCCCCCAACCGTCAGTGGGCCCAGACGATGACCGCGGGCGAGGTCGGCACGGCCTTCGGCGTCGGCGAACTGCAGGCCTTCGAGATCGTCGGCCGCAACAACCTCGGTGCCGACGGCGGCCGCGTCACCCACGTGCGCATCGTCGGTGCCGACCGCACGGTCGAGACCACGGGTGCCGAGGCGCGGGCCAAGCTGGGCCTGCGCTCGGACTGGTTCACCGTCCAGGAGGGTGCCGACGCCGCGGTTCCGCCGTCCACCCCCGCGCCCGAACCCGGCCCCGAGGTCGGCGACGAACCCTTCGAGACCGGCCAGGGCTCGCCCATCGAGGAGAAGTACCTCGAGCTCGGCGGGCACGACGGCACCCTGGGCACCCCGGTCGGGCCGGAGCTGATGCTGCCCGACGAACGCGGCAAGTTCCGCGTCTTCACCGGCGGCATCATCGTCTGGACCCCCGACCTCGGCGCCCAGGTGATCGACGCGAGCATCATGCGCGAGTGGCTGCCGGGCACAGGCAGCGCCGAGTAGCGTCTCTTCCCCGGCTCTACCGGCCGGCCAGCAGATCTGCGAGTGTGCGGCCGGTGAGTTCGACGATCCCGTCCTCGTGGCCGTTCGTCACGAGATTGACGATCAGTCGGCCGATGCCGTGCCGAAGCACCCGGTGATCGAATTCCTCGGCCACCTCCGCCGGTGTTCCCACGAAGTGCCGATCGGTGGCGGCCGCCGATTCGCGCTCCGTGAGCCGGCGGAGGTCGATTCCCCGGGCGAGCAGGAACTGCCGGTGCAGATCGCGGGCGCGATCCCCGTTCGCGTCGATCATCACGTAGCCGAGGTAACTGACGTCCAGGGACGCCGGGGCGCGGCCGATCTCCGCGCAGCGCGCCCGGACGGCCGCCAGCTTGCGCGGTATTTCGCTTGCGGCGCAGAGGATATTGAGATGGTCGGCCCAACGGGCCGCGAAGGCGAACGTCCGCCGCTCGCCCCCGCCGCCGATCAGCACCGGCAGGTCGTCGCGCACCCGGGGTTCGTTCCGGGCGTACTCGGTGTGGTACCACCTGCCGTCCACCGAGGGACGCTCGCCCCGCAGCATGGGCACGACGATCTCGAGCGCTTCCCCCAGCCGTTCGAACCGCTCACGCAGCGAACCGAACTCGAAACCGTAGGGCCGGTGCTCGAGCTCGTACCAGCCCGCCCCCAGCCCAGCACCGCGCGGCCACCGCTGATCACGTCGACCGTGGTGACCGTCTTGGCCGGCAGGGCCGGGTTGCGATACGTGTTGCCGGTGACCAACGCCGACAACCGGATCGACGTCGTCACCGCCGCGAGCGCCGCGAGCGTCGTGTAGGCCTCGTGCATCGGTTCGTCGGGCGAACCGATCAGGGGCAGAGGATGGAAGTGGTCCATCACGAACACCGTGTCGAACCCGGATCTCTCGGCCGCGCGGGCCTGGGCGGCGACGGTGGGGAAGATGTCGATGGCCGGTCCGGGACAGGTGAAGTTCGGGACCTGGTAACCGAGTCGGATGCTCACGGAACGCAACCGTAGCGCCTCCGAAGCGCTTGTGCGCCAACGAAAGGTGACGCGGATGCCGGCCGAACCGCGCCGGGCCCGGTCGCAGCGTGGTGGTGCCGACACCAGGATCGACACACCCTGGCTGGGGCGGCGCCGCCGGTTCACGATGGTGCCGGACACCGTGTTCGGACACCGATGTGATCTGGGGGTAGACACATGGCAGCGACCGTGGCACAGGGCAGTTTCAGGCTCGACTCACCGAGCCGATACCTCGGCCCGGCCGAGGGCAGGTTCTTCGGGGCCGGTTATCGCCGAGTCCGGCAGAACCTCCGCCTCGCCGGTCTCCTCGACCACCCGGCGACCGGGATCAGGGCGCGCGCCGGCGTGGAATGCCCGTCGGACTGGTCGACGAAGGGCACGACGGCGCAGCGCCCGCACCTGAGCACGATCGACGTTCTGCTCGTCGCCACGCGGGCGGCCGGCGCGGTGATCGGGGCCGCGTACGGTCTCGACGAGGCCGATCTCGCGGCGGCCTGGGTGCGGTCGGCGGTGATCCGCGCCGCCGCCACATCCGTCGAGCACGATCTCGGAAGCCTCGACGTGGCAGCCGAACTCGTCCGATCCGCGGCGGAGGCCGGTCGTGACGAGCACGCCGGACGGAGTGCGGATGCGGACGCGGTGCGGGTGCAGGTCGCCGGTTTCGCGGTCGAGCTGGAGGTCGTCCACCCCGGAGTGGGGACGCCCGCGTCGCGCCTCGACCCGGCCATGGCCGACCGTCTGCTCGCCCGCGCGGCCGGACCCTACGCCGACGGCCACCGCACCCACGAGATGCGCACGCGGGACATCCGCGTGGACGGCACCGTCGCGCACGCCCGGTCGAGGCTCGTCGCCGACCCCGGGGACGTCGTACCCGGCGCCGGACTGGCGGCCCGGTACGAGCCGCACGTGACGCTCGTCGACGCATTCGTGGAGACACTGCAGCTCGGCCAGATCCTGCTGTACGAACTCGACGGGATCGACCGCGCCACGAGCAACACGCTGTGGATGCGCCGCACGGTTCTGCGCACCACCGATCCGGCCGTGCAGACAGAGGCCGAGGTGCCCGTCACCGTGGCGCTGGAGGCGGTCCGCTCCCTCGTCCGTGGCGGCGCGCTGTGGCGCGCCTGCGACATCGTCTCCGAACGGAACGGCATCGCCGTGCGCTGCTCGGTCGCGCACGAACTGCCGACGCCCGCCGCCGGATCGGACCTGCGGTGAGTACCGCAGCGGGCGCCCGCGACCGGGGAACGCGCGCCGCCGTGATCGCGGGAATCGGTGGATACGTTCCCGGGGAGGCGATCCCCAACGCGGCGTTCGAGCACCGTCTCGACACGAGCGACGAGTGGATCCGCCAGCGGACCGGAATCGGATTCCGGCACTTCGTGTCCGCCGGCACCGCCACGAGCGACCTCGCGGTTGCCGCGAGCCGGCGAGCCCTGGCGTCCGCCGGAGAACACGCGGTCGACATGGTGATCCTGGCGACGACCACCCCCGACCATCCCTGTCCCGCAACCGCACCCAGTGTCGCCAGCCGACTGGGCCTCGGCCCGGTTCCGGCATTCGACGTCGCGGCCGTGTGCAGCGGTTTCCTCTACGCCCTGGTGCTGGCGGAGTCGACGATCCGCTCGGGCGGCGCCGAGCGCGTGCTCGTCGTCGGAGCCGACTCCTTCAGCACGATTCTCGATCCCGGGGATCGGAACACGGCGGTGATCTTCGGCGACGGAGCCGGCGCCATGGTGCTGCGGGCCGGGCACCGCGACGAGGACGGTGCCGTACTCGCGACCCACCTGGGTTCCGACGGGGGACAGGCCGACTTGATCATGGTGCCCGGGGGCGGCTCCCGGGAACGAACCAGCGAATCCGCCTCGACCGGATGGAACCCCTTCTTCACGATGCAGGGCAAGCGGGTGTTCGAGGCGGCCGTGACGGCGATGTCGGAGTCCGCGGCCTCCGTCATGGGCCGGGTCGGCTGGACACCGGGGGCGGTGGATCGTCTCGTGGCGCATCAGGCCAACCTCCGGATCCTCCGATCGGTGTCCTACCGGCTCGGGTTGCCCGCGGAACGTGCCCTCGTGCACCTGGACCGGGTCGGCAACACGAGTGCGGCGTCGATTCCCCTCGCCCTCGCCGACGCCGCCCAGCGGATCGGGGCGGGAGAACGCATGATCCTCACCGCGTTCGGCGGTGGAACCACCTGGGGTGCGGCCGCGGTGACGTGGCCGCACCTCGTCTCTTCCCACTCTCACACAGGAGCGCAGGATGACTCTCTCGTATCGTGACATCGCGGCCCTCGTCGACGAGCACTTCCCCGAGTTCTCCGGCCCCATCGACGAACACACGACCTTCGACGACCTCAGCCTCGATTCCCTGGTGCTCGTCGAGCTCGGGTCGATCCTGTCCGTCCGATACGCGATCGTCGTCGCGGAGGAGGACATGGTGGCGGCGCACACGTTCCAGGGCGTGGCTGATCTGGTCAACCGCCTGCGGGTGGACGACGTCGCGACGGCGTGACCGCGCGGTGTGCGTTCGTCGACGTGGACGAGACGCTCGTCGCGCAGGTGACGTTGTTCTCGCTGCTGCTGTTCGACGGTGCCGAGCGTGGCGCCGGCGAGCAGGCGCGGGCGCACCTCGCCGGACTCCGGTCGCTGAGGGCGCGCGGGGAGCCACGATCGGTGACCAACCGGGCGTACTACAGGTGGTGGCGGGGCCGTTCGATCGCTGAGGTCGCGGCTGTGGGCCGACGGTGGTTCGCGCGACAGCTGTCCGAGGGCGACTTCTTCCACGAAGCCGTGCTCGCGGACCTCGCCGAGCGGACCGCGGACGGTACCGCGATCGTTCTCGTCTCCGGGTCCTTCGCGCCGGCCCTGGATCCCATCGCCGGACACATCGGTGCGTCGGTCGTGCTGTGCACCGACCTGGAGTCGTCCGCTGGACGATACACCGGCGTCGTGCGCGCCACGATGCTGGGCCCGGACAAGGCGCGCGCCGTGGCGGCGTATGCCCGTGCCCACGGAGCAGATCTCGGCCGCTCGGTCGCGTACGGCGACCACGTCTCGGATGCGCCGATGCTCGATCTGGTGGGAGAACGCGTCGTGGTGGGGGAAGGGATGCCCGGCTACCCCGCGACGCGTTCGATCCGCCCCGGCGTGTCCGAACCCGTGGACCGATAATCGGATTCGGGTATCTGTAGAACGAGGGCCCGGCTCGGGTCGGACCCGAGCGGGAACGAGACGGTGCGGAAGTCGATGCGCCCGAACTCCTCGTGGCGGAAGGCGAGGAGTTCGGGCGGTTCCGCGCACACGGAACGTTCGTCCCACAGTGCGGCGAACACAGCGCTCTCCCGGCAGAGCCGGCGCGCGGTCTCGGCGAACACGGGATCGTCGACGTAGCGGGCCACCTGGAGACGGTACCGGCCGACGAGACTTCGCGCCGTGGCCTCTGGATCGCAGTACCTCTGTGCGCGACCGTCTTCCGTGAAGAATCGGACCAGGCAATTGGTGCCCGCCCGGACGTCGAGCAGGTCCCGTGCCGGGATGTTGGCCACATCCACGCGCCAGTGCCGGTTGACGATGTAGGCCGGTTCGCGGAAACCGTCGACGATGTGCCGGAGCAGATCGTCGCGAACCGGGTTGCGCTGCTGGGTGTTCGGGATCCGGTCGGGCACACCCGCGAGGAGTCGCAGATGGATCCGCTCCGCGTCGTCGAGGCGCAAGGCGCGCGAGATCGCGTCGAGCACCTGGGACGAGACGTTGATGGGTCGACCCTGCTCGAGCCACGTGTACCAGGAGAGCCCGACGTTCGCCAGCGCGGCGACCTCCTCACGGCGAAGACCGGGCGTGCGCCGCCGGCCCGAGGCGACGAGGCCCACGTCCGAGGGCGACAGCCGGGCCCGGTGCCGACGGAGGAAGATGCTCAGCTCGGTTCTGTGATTTTCCTTCGACGTCGCGTTCACAGGCGTGAATCCAATCGACGACGGTCCGGCAGGTCAATGCCGCCCGCCGACACAGGGGTCGACTGCGTTCGAAATCACAGGGGAGTCGTTGTGGCGGACCACGTCACCCGGTGCTGCGGGTCGCGCGGTCGTACTCCTCGCGATGCACCAGGATGTCGGCGATGTTCGACTCCGCCCAGTCCTTGAGCGCGGCGACGATCGGAACCAGGGACTCCCCGAGCGGCGTGAGGCGGTAGTCCACCCGCGGCGGGACCGACGGCGTCACCGTCCGCTCCACGACACCGTCACGCTCGAGGGTCCGCAGCGTGGTGGTGAGCATCTTCTGGCTCACGCCGGCGATCGTGCGGCGCAGTTCGCTGTGCCGCCGCGGGCCGTCCGTCAGGGCCGACAGGATCAGCGTCGCCCACTTGTTGCTCAAGGTCTCCAGCACCTGGCGTGCCGGACATCCGGCCAGGTAGATGCTGTACCGGGCCTTCTCCCGCTCGCGTCGTTCACCGGCGGTCGTCGTCATCGAATTCCCCCGTATCCGTGCCCCGCACCCGCGGTCCGCCGCAGCCCGGGAACCTCGAGGTGCCCGGGGCACTCGAAAGTGCCGTCTTGAGCTGCCGCGGCACGCGGATGATGCTTTCCCGTGCAGCCTAGCTGCGTGTGCGGGTGGCGGCCTGCCCGTCGGCACCCGCGGCCTGCGACGACATCTTCCGAGAGGATCCCGATGACCAAGCTCCTGCACGTGAACGCCTCTGCCCGTGGCGAACACAGCCAGTCCCTCGCCATCGCACGAGCCTTCGTCGAGGCGCTGGCGGATCGCCGGCCCGATCTCGAGGTCGACACCCTCGACCTGTTCTCCGCGGACCTGCCGGAGTTCGGCACGGTTGCTGCCGACGCCAAGATGGCCGTCTTCGGCGGTCAGGAGCAGACCGCCGAGCAGAAGGCGGCGTGGGACGCGGCCCGTGCCGTGTTCGACCGGTTCGCGGCGGCCGACGTGTACGTGTTCAACGTGCCGATGTGGAACGCGGGTGTGCCGTACGTCCTCAAGCAGTGGATCGACATCGTCACGCAGCCCGGCTGGGCGTTCGGCTTCGACCCCACCACCGGATACGAGGGGCTGCTGACCGGCAGGCGGGCGCTCGCCGTCTACACCAGCGGGGTCTACGCGCCGGGCGTGCCGCTCGAGTTCGGCGCCGACTTCGCCACCACCTTCTTCGACGACTGGCTGCGCTTCGTCGGCATCACCGACACCGAGGTCGTCCGGTTCGCCCCGACCGTTCTGACCGGCGCCCCCGACGAGGACCTGGCCGGCCACGTGGCGCACGCACAGAAGCTCGCGGCCAACTTCTGACCACCGCGAACACCGCCACGGAAAGGCACGCGCAATGCGCTTGGGAATCTCGGGAACCTATTCCTCCGGAAAGACACTGACCTCCATCGCGTTGTCCGAGTACACGGGCATCCCGCGCACCCGGGCGAAGACGATGCGGGAGATCCTGCCCGAGGCCGCGCCCGGGAAGACGCTCGAGGAATGCACGTCCGCGGAGCTGCTGCAGATGATCGTCGTCCGGCACGTCGATCGGGCGATCCACGAACGGAACCTGTGGGACGGATTCATCTCCGACGGTTCGTCGCTGCAGGAATGGATCTACGGGTCCGTCCGGGTCACCTACGGCATCAACCCGAACGAGTCGGTGGGCCTGGGCGAAGGGGTGCCCGTGCCGCGCACGCCCGAACTGGCCTACTTCGAGGACGTCGTCGGCGAACTGGGCAAGGCGTTCAAGCGGCACGTGAAGGAGACGTTCGACGCGTTCGTGCACCTGCCCAACGAGCTGCCGCTCAGCGCGGACGGGCATCGTCCGGTCAACGAGCACTTCCGTGCCCGGGCCGACCGCATGCTCGAGGAGATCATGGCGGAACTGGCGATTCCGTTCCACGTGGTGGGCGGCGACCTGCCGGCCCGGCTGGAGCGGATCGCCGAGCTCTTCGGCTTCACCCCGGTGCTGCCGGTCGACGTCGCCGTTGCCCGGGCGCTCGCCGAGTACGCCGCCATCGACACCCGCATCGAGACCGCACGGGCGGGAGTCTGACGGTGCCGGACATGCTCGCGGCGGTGTACGAGCGCCTCGGCGCGGCCCGGGACGTGCTCGACGTTCGCCGGATGCCGCGGCCGGAGCCCGGGCCGGGGGAGGTGCGGGTCCGCCTCCGGCTGTCCGCGGTCAACCCGTCCGATTGGCGGGCCCGGCTGCACGGCCGGGGGACGCCGCTGCAGTGGCAGATTCCCCATTCGGACGGCGTCGGAGTCGTCGACGCAGTGGGGCCGGGCGCCGATCCCGGCCGCATCGGTTCCCGGGTGTGGGTGTGGAACGCCGCGTGGCGGCGCCGGCACGGCACCGCAGCCCAGTGGACGTGTGTCCCGGATCGGCAGGCGGTGAACCTGCCCGAGCACGTCGGGGACGAGCTCGCCGCCGGGCTCGGCATCCCGTTCATGACCGCATGGCATGCCCTGTTCGCGGACGGTCCGCTCGACGGTGCGACCGTGCTGGTGGCGGGCGGGGCCGGTGCGGTGGGGAACGCGGCCGTGCAGCTGGCGAGCCGGGCCGGTGCCACGGTGCTGGCCACGGCGAGCACGGACGAGAAGGCCCGGCTCGCGCACGCGGCGGGGGCGTCCGTGGTGGTCGACTACCGCAGCTCCGAGGCCGCCGCGACGCTGCAGGCCGCCGCGCCGGACGGCGTCGGGCGCATTCTGGAACTCGCCCTCGGACGCAACCTCGGCCTCGACCTCGAGGTGCTCGCCGACCACGGCACCGTCGTGGTGTACGCGCCCGAACCCGAACCGCCGCCGATTCCCGTGCAGCGGTTGATGGCCCGGAACATCCGCACCCACTTCATGCTCGTCTACACCATCGGTCCGCGGGCCCAGGAGGACGCGGTGCGCGGCATCACGGCGGCACTCGAGGACGGCGCGCTCACCCCGTTGCCGACGGTGTGGTTCCCCCTGCACGAGGTGACGGCGGCACACGAGGCGGTCGAGCGTGGGGTGCTCGGGAAGGTCGTGTTGGGGCTGCCCGAATGACGGAGCCGGATCTCGCCTCGCCCCGGGACCGGTCGCCCGGCGAGGAGGATGCCGTGGCGGCGTTCCTCCCGGTCGTCGTACCGCTCGGACTGCTCGCGGTGCTCGTGCTGTCCCAGCTCTACGCCGTGATCCCCGTGTTCGGTCTCCTCGCCGACGACCTGGGTCTCGACGCGCAGCGGGTCACCGTGACCCACACCGCGTTCGGCATCGCCTATGCGGTGGGGTTCCTCGTCTGGGGTGCCGTCGTCGACCGCATCGGACCGCGGCGGACCCTGCTGATGGGTCTGGGCGCGCTCGTCCCGGCCACCGTGCTGGTCGCCACCGCCCGGGATGCGACGTGGATGATCGCCGCACGGGTGCTGCAGGGCGCGGTGGCCGCGGCGTTCGCGCCCGCCGCCTTCGCGTACGTCGGCACCCGGATCGCGGTGGCTCGCCGGGCGACGGCACTGTCGGTGCTCACCGGGTCCTTCCTCGCGTCGGTCGTCCTCGGGCAGATCGCCGTCCAGACCGTGTCCGCGCTCGCCGGCTGGCGGTGGTTCTTCGGGATCGCTGCTGTCCTGTTCGCCGTGGCGACGATGGCGGTGCTCGCCGCGTTCGACGACGAACCACCACCGCGACACGGCTCGCAGCCGGTGGCGGCGGCCGCCGCGCTGCTCGGATCGGCACGCACCGTCGCCGTGCTGGCGGTCACCGGCACGGTGCTGGCCGGTTTCGTGGCGCTCCACACCGGCATCCAACGCTTCGCCGTGGTGACAGATCCCGGCGATCTGCTGGCCTTCCGGGCGTCGGCGCTGCCGGCGATCGTCGCGGCACCGCTGCTGTCGGGTCTGCTCGGCCGGATCCGGACCGGGCGGCGCATCGTCGTCTTCCTCCTCGTGGCGGCGACCTGCGCGACGGTGGCACCGGCCGCGCCGGTGGCCGCCTTCGCCGCGATCACGTTCTGTGTGGCGGTGATCGCGCCCGCTCTGATCGCCCTCGTGCTCGACGGTTCGGGCCCGCACCGTGGCGCGGGGACGGCGCTCTACACCTGTGCGCTGTTCGTCGGCGCGGGGGTGGGGCCGCAGATCGCCGCGACGGCCTCGTCGTTCTCCGCGACGGCCCTCGCCGCCGCCGGAGCGTGGACGGGTGGGGCTGCGCTGGCGGCGATCTCGTCCGGCCGGCCTACCGCGCGGTTCCGGCCGGGTGCCCGGAGTCGCCGAGGACCGTGAGCATCCTGTCCACCGACGCCGCCCACCCGAACTGCTCGGCGCGACGTCGCGCCGAGCGGCGCGGGAAAAGATCCGGGGCGCCCAGCAATTCGTCGATCGCGTCGGCGAAGGCCGCGTCGCGGTCGGCGGACAGCACCCCGCACTCGGGGGTGAGGATCTCGGTGAGCGCCGACGACCGCGACGCCACCACCGGGGTGCCGGCGGCCAGCGATTCGAGCGCCGACAGGCAGAACGTCTCGTGCGGCCCGGGGGCCAGCGAGACGTCGGCGGTAGCGAACAGCGCGGCCAGCCGATCGGGGTCGCCGATGAATCCGGTGAACGTCACCGGGAGCCCTTTCGCCTTGTGTTCCAGGGCGTGCCGTCGCGGTCCGTCGCCGGCGACGACCAGGTGGACGTCGTGCCCGCGGCGACGCAGCAGGCGCGCCGCGTCGATACTGCGATCCGCCTTCTTCTCGACGGACAACCGGCCGCAGTGCAGCAGCAGCCGGGACGAGTCCGGCACGAGCCGCTCGCGCAGGCCGCGGTCGTGGCGGGCGGGGTGGAAGCGATCCAGGTCCACGCCGAGCGGCACCCGCACCAGATTCGGCGTGCCGATGCGGGTGAACTCCGTGCTCGCGAATTCCGTCGTGCACACCACCGTGTCGTAGTCGGTGGCCATCCGCCGGTTGGCCAGGTCGGCGGCCCGCCGGGCGACCGGCGCCGGCAGCACCTGCCCGAGGAGGCGGTCGAGCCGCTCGTGGGAGACGACGACGCTGCGCACGTCGCGCCGTCGCGCCCACCGCCCGAATCCGCGCAGCGTCAGCCGGTCCGACACCTCCACCGCGTCGGGCCGCAGGCCGCGCAGCACGTCCGCGACGCGCCGCGGGTCGGCCACCCGGTACCCGCCGGTCCACGGGACGACCGGCGCCGGCACGGTGATCCGCAGGACCCCGTTGCCGAGAAGTTCCTCGCCGCGACGGGGTCCGGGCACGATCAGCGCGACGTCGTGCCCCCGCGCGGTGTACCCGCCGCCCCACTGGTGCAGCGCCGTGCGCAGGCCGCCCGACCGGGGGCCGTAGAAGTTGGCGAGCTGAACGATGCGCACCGTTCTCATTGAGCCGGGACGCGGCGACGGATGCGGCAACGGCGCCGGGCGCCGCGGTGAACGCGCGTCGAATCTCTCCGTCAGTCGGCCGTCGCGGGCGGCACGCGGCCGGTCCACACGGCCTCCGCGCCGGACTCGCCGACCCGGACGGTCTGCACCGTCGCGCCCACCGCGGCGACGACGGCCAGCACCGCCGCGACGACCGTCAGGGCTCGTCGCCCGCCGCCGTCGCCGCGGCCGCGCAGCACGTGCGTGCCCGCGAGCAGCATCGTCGCGGCGAACAACAGCGCGACGACAAGGGTCATGGTCTCGCCGAGTTCCTCGTGCGCCTCGATCAGCGGGGTCGCGCCCAGGGCGCCGGCGAGCTGCTCGCCGGTCTCGGCGGTGAGCGGCGTCAGCACCAGCGCCGCGGCCGCCAGCACCACGACCGGCCACAGCAGGCGCCGGCGCGCGGCCGGCCACAGCGCGCACAGGACCAGCCCCGTCGACACCAAGGGCACCAGCACGACGACCGCGTGCACGAGCAGCGGGTGAGCGGGCAGTCCGCTGATCAGCGTCATACCGTGTTCTCCTTCCGGCCGGAGCGTCCAGGGAAACCGTAGGCGCCGATCCGGACGAACGGGATCCGAACGGGCTTGACGTTGACGCGACGTCAAGACGCATCCTGGGCGTACCCGACGAGAGAGGCCCGCGATGAAAGGCGAATGGTCCATCCAGGAACTGGCCCGCGCGGCCGGCGTCACCAGCCGCACCCTGCGGCACTACGGCGACGTGGGCGTGCTCGAGCCCAGCCGCACCGGCCCGGGCGGCATGCGGTTCTACGACGCCGACGCCCTGGTCCGGTTGCAGCGCATCCTGCTGCTGCGCGACCTCGGCCTGGGACTACCGGCCGTCGCCGAGGTGCTCGACGGCCAGCGCGACGCCACCGCGGCGCTGCGCGTGCATCTGGAACTGCTCGAGCACGAGCAGCGGCGGCTGGCGCGGCAGATCGAGTCGGTGCGCACCACCATCCGCAGGACCGAGAGAGGTGAGGAACTGATGGCGAACGAAGTGTTCGACGGATTCGACCACACGCAGTATCGCGACGAGGTGATCGAACGCTGGGGCCAGGACGCCTACGACAGCAGTGACCGCTGGTGGCGTGGCATGAGCGAGGCCGAGCGCGACGACTGGAAGTCCGTCGCCGCCCGGCTGGGCGCGGACTGGACGGCCGCCGCGGCCGCCGGTCTCGATCCGGCCGGCCCGGAGGGGCAGGACCTGGCCCGTCGCCACGTCGCGTGGCTCGGCAGCATCCCCGGCACCCCGGGCCACGGGGAGGAGCCGAACCGGGAGTACGTCCTGGGCCTGGCAGAGATGTACGTCGCGGACGAGCGCTTCGCCGCGAACTACGGCGGACCGGCGGGCGCGGAGTTCGTCCGGTCCGCCCTGCGGGCGCACCTGGCCTGACCCGCGCGCGTTTCCGGTCGCTCCCGCCACCGGAAACGCGCACGGCCCCGCGGGTCGCCTACCCTGGTCTTCCGTGACTGCTGCACCCTCGCCCCAGCCTGCCACCCGTGAGTACGACCTGATCGTCGTCGGCTCCGGGTTCTTCGGACTGACGATCGCCGAGCGTGCCGCCACGCAACTCGGCAAACGCGTTCTCGTCGTCGAGCGCCGCTACCACCTCGGCGGCAACGCCTACTCCGAGCCCGAACCCGAGACGGGCATCGAGATCCACAAGTACGGCGCCCACCTGTTCCACACCTCCAACAAGCGGGTATGGGACTACGTGAACCAGTTCACCGACTTCACGAACTACCAGCACCGCGTGTTCGCGATGCACAAGGGCCAGGCCTACCAGTTCCCGATGGGTCTCGGGCTGGTGTCCCAGTTCTTCGGCCGGTACTTCAGCCCCGAGGAGGCGCGTGCCCTGATCAAGGAGCAGGCCGCCGAGATCGACACCGCGGAGGCGCAGAACCTCGAGGAGAAGGCCATCTCCCTGATCGGCCGGCCGCTCTACGAGGCGTTCGTGCGCGACTACACCGCCAAGCAGTGGCAGACCGACCCGAAGGAACTGCCCGCCGGCAACATCGCCCGCCTGCCGGTCCGTTACACCTTCGACAACCGGTACTTCAACGACACCTACGAGGGCCTGCCCGTCGACGGCTACACCGCGTGGCTCGAGAACATGGCGAAGGACGAGAAGATCGAGGTGCGGCTCGACACCGACTGGTTCGAGGTGCGCGACGAGATCCGCGCCGCGAGCCCCGGCGCCCCCGTCGTCTACACCGGGCCGCTCGACCGCTACTTCGACTACGCCGAGGGCCGTCTCGGCTGGCGCACCCTCGACTTCGAGACCGAGGTGCTGCCCACCGGGGACTTCCAGGGAACCCCGGTGATGAACTACAACGACGCCGACGTGCCCTACACCCGCATCCACGAGTTCCGGCACTTCCATCCCGAGCGGGACGGCTACCCCACGGACAAGACGGTGATCATGCGCGAGTACTCGCGCTTCGCCGGCAACGACGACGAGCCGTACTATCCGATCAACACCCCGGAGGACCGGGCCACGCTCTCGGCCTACCGGGAGCGGGCCAAGCGGGAGGCCGCGGAGAACAAGGTGCTGTTCGGCGGCCGGCTCGGCACCTACCAGTACCTCGACATGCACATGGCCATCGCGAGCGCGCTGAGCATGTTCGACAACACCCTCCTGCCGTACTTCGAGTCGGGCACGCCGCTGGCAGGGGACGCCTCGTGAGCGCCCGGCACCAGCTGGCCGAGCCCGTCGCGCCGGCATCCGAGCTGCTCGGCAGGGCACTGCTGCAGCGGGTGATCCTGCCGCGTCCGGGTGAACCGCTCGACGTGCGCACCCTCTACCTGGAGGAATCGCCGACCAACGCCCGGCGCGCGCACGCCGTCGGCCGGACGTCGCTGAACATCGGCGCCGAGTCCGAAGTGTCGATGTGCACCTACTTCAACGCCTTCCCGGCGAGCTACTGGCGACGGTGGAGCACGCTCACCTCCGTGGTGCTGCGGCTCGAGCTCACCGGCCACGGCCGGGCCGACGTGTACCGCTCGAAGGCCGACTCGAGCCGCATCCACGTCGAGGGCCGCGAGTTCGCCGGCGGCGCCCCCGCCGGGGACGACGCCGCGACGGTCGAGTTCGAGATCGATCTCGGCCCGTTCGAGGACGGCGGCTGGATCTGGTTCGACATCACCACCGACTCGGACGTCACGCTGCGCTCGGCGGGCTGGTTCGCGCCGGTCGAGGCACCCGGCGAGGCGTCCGTCGCCGTGGGCATCCCGACCTTCAACCGCCCCACGGACTGCGTGAAGGCCCTCGTCGCCCTCGCCTCCGATCCGCTGGTCCTCGACGTCGTGGACGCCGTGATCATCCCGGACCAGGGCACCCGGAAGGTCCGCGACGAGCCCGGTTTCACCGAGGCGGCAGCCGCGCTCGGCGACCGGCTCGCCATGCACGACCAGGGCAACCTCGGCGGCTCGGGCGGCTACAGCCGCATCATGTACGAGGCGCTGAAGACCACCGAATGTCCGTACATCCTGTTCATGGACGACGACATCGAGCTGGAACCGGACTCGATCCTGCGCGCGCTGGCGCTGTCCCGGTTCGCCAAGAGCCCGATGCTCGTCGGCGGTCAGATGCTCAACCTGCAGGAACGCAGCCATCTGCACACGATGGGCGAGGTGATCAACCGCGCCGACTTCATGTGGACCGCCGCGCCGAACGTCGAATACGACCACGACTTCTCCACCAAGCCGCTGCGCGACCGCGAGCAGTCGCGGCTGCTGCACCGGCGCATCGACGTCGACTACAACGGCTGGTGGATGTGCATGATCCCGCGGCAGGTGGCCGAGGAGATCGGTCAGCCGCTGCCGCTGTTCATCAAGTGGGACGACGCCGAGTACGGGCTGCGGGCCCGCGCCGCCGGCTACCCGACCGTCACCATGCCGGGTGCCGCGATCTGGCACATGGCGTGGAGCGACAAGGACGACGCCATCGACTGGCAGGCGTACTTCCACCTGCGCAACCGCCTCGTCGTGGCGGCGCTGCACATGCCGGGCGACGGCCGCGGCCTGGTGCTCGACACCGTCAAGGCCACGCTCAAGCACCTGCTGTGCCTCGAGTACTCGACGGTGGCGATCCAGAACAAGGCGATCGAGGACTTCCTCGCCGGCCCGGACCGTCTGTTCGAACTGCTGCCCACCGCTCTCGGGGAGGTGCACGCGCTGCGCAAGCGGTTCTCCGACGCCGTGGTGCTGCCGTCGTCGACCGAACTGCCGTTGCCGTCCGGCGCCGGGGTCGGGCCGGTGGGCGAGCCGCGCGGGGCGGTGCGCAAGATGGTGCGGCTCGCCAAGGGCCTGGTGCACAACGTGCGGCCGGCGCATCCGGAACACCACGAGCGTCCGCAGTTGAACGTGCCGACCCTCGACGCCCGCTGGTTCCTGCTGTCGCAGGTGGACGGTGTGACCGTGACCACCGCGGACGGGCGCGGCGTCGTCTACCGTAAGCGCGACCCTCGGCAGGCGCAGGCGCTGCTGTCCGAGGCCGTGCGGCTGCGCCGCGAGCTGGCACGCAGGTTCCCCGAGTTGAAGAACGAGTACCAGTCCGCGGTTCCCGCCCTGACGAGCAAGGAGGAGTGGGAGCGTGTCTTCGAGTCGTGAATGGCCGACCACCGAGGCGGAGATCCAGGTGTTGCAGGCCGTGCAGGCCACGGTCGGCTCGCGGCCGGGAGCGATCGCCGCGGCCCGTGGGCTGTCGCACTTCGGTGAGCACGCCCTCGGCTGGGCGGTGATCGGCGGTGTCGGCGCACTGGTCGACCGCCCGCGCCGGCGGCGGTGGGCCGGTGTCGCGATCGGCGCCGTGGGCGCCCACGCCGCGTCCATCGCGGTCAAGCGGGTGGTGCGGCGTCCCCGGCCCGTGGACCCGACCATCCAGGTCAACGTGTCGACCCCCAGCCGGCTCAGCTTCCCGTCCTCGCACGCCACCTCGACGACGGCCGCCGCCGTGCTGCTCGGTCGGCTGACCGGGCTACCCTTACCGGCGGTGTTGGTCCCGCCGATGTTGCTGTCCCGCCTCGTGCTCGGTGTGCACTATCCGACGGACGTGCTGGCGGGCGCCGCGCTCGGCGCCGCGTCCGCCGCGGCCGTCGTGCGGGCCGAGAAGAAGTTTGGAGAGAGATGAGCGAGGAACCGGTAGCCGTCGCGGCACCTCCGAAGAATCTGGCCGAGGGCATCGTCAAGGCGGTTCGCCCCCGGCAGTGGGTGAAGAACGTGCTGGTGCTGGCCGCGCCGCTGGCGGCCGGCTCGGCGACCGAGCTGGACATCCTGATCCCGGTCGCCCTGGCCTTCGTGGTGTTCTGCATGGCCGCGTCGGGCATCTACCTGGTCAACGACGCGATGGACGTCGAGGCCGACCGCGCCCATCCCACCAAGCGGTTCCGGCCGATCGCCGCCGGCGTGCTGCCGGTGAACCTGGCCTACGGCATGGCGGTGGTGCTGCTCGCCGGCTCGATCGGCCTGTCGTTCCTGGCGAACTGGCAGCTCGCGGTGGTCATGGCGGTGTACATCATCGTCCAGCTGGCGTACTGCTTCGGGCTCAAGCACCAGCCGGTGCTGGACATCGCCATCGTCTCCTCCGGGTTCCTCCTCCGGGCGATCGCCGGCGGCGTGGCCGCGGAGATTCTGCTGTCGCAGTGGTTCCTGCTGATCATGGCCTTCGGCTCGCTGTTCATGGCGGCCGGCAAGCGGTACGCGGAGTTGCGGCTCGCGGAGCGGACGGGCGCGAAGATCCGCAAGTCGCTCGAGTACTACACGGGCACCTACCTGCGGTTCGTGTGGACGCTGTCGGCGACGGCGGTCGTCATCTGCTACGGCCTGTGGGCGTTCGAGCGCGATCAGGCCAACGACACCAACTGGTTCGCGATCTCGATGGTTCCGTTCGTGATCGCGATCCTGCGGTACGCGGTCGACGTGGACGGCGGGGAGGCCGGCGAACCGGAGGAGATCGCCCTGAAGGACCGGGTGCTGCAACTCCTCGCGGTGGCCTGGATCGGGGCGGTCGGCGGTGCTGTCTACCTCTTCTGACCTCGACGAGGATCTCGGCGCCCCGGCCCGCCGGCCCCGGTCGGCCCACCCGAGTGGCATGCGACCGTGGGTGCCGACCGCGGTGTTCTCCGGTGGCGTCGCGCTGACGGCCCTGCTGATGTTCTGGGGTGCGTGGGAGCGTCGCTGGATCGCCGACGACGGCCTGATCGTGCTGCGCACCGTGCGCAACCTGCTGGCCGGGAACGGCCCGGTGTTCAACGCCGGCGACCGGGTCGAGGCGAACACGTCGACCCTGTGGACGTATCTCGTGTACGCGACGGGCTGGCTCAGCGGGGTGCGGCTCGAGTACGTGGTGCTGGCCACGGCGCTCGTGCTGTCGACCGCGGCGGTGGTGCTGGCGATGCTCGGCACGGGCCGGCTGTACCGGGGGCGGCTGCGGGGCAGTGGCGCCACGTTCCTGCTGGTCCCCGCCGGCATGTTCGTCTACATCGCGGTGCCTCCGGCCCGGGACTTCGCCACCTCCGGCCTCGAGAGCGGGCTGGTGATCTGCTGGATCGCCCTGCTGTGGCTGCTGCTCGTGCGATGGGCGACGGCGCCGGGGATGCCGTCGACCCCGTCGGTGCTGGCGACGGCGGTCGTGGCCGGTCTCGGGCCGCTCGTGCGCCCCGAACTGGCGCTTCTCGCTCTTCCGGCCCTGCTCATGCTGTTCCTCGCGGCCGGCCTCACGTGGCGGGTGCGGGTGGCGATGGTGGCGGTGGCCGGCGCCGTGCCGGTGGGTTATCAGATCTGGCGGATGGGCTACTACGCGCTGCCCTATCCGAACACGGCGGTGGCCAAGGACGCGGGCGGCGCGAAGTGGGCGCAGGGCTTCGAGTACCTCGGCAACCTGGTGAGCCCGTACCTGCTGTGGCTGCCGCTGCTGTTCCTGCTGCTCGGTGCCGTGCTTGCGGGGCGGTACCGGGGACCCCGCGAACAGGGCGCGCCGAAACGTGAATTCCGTCACACGCACGGGTCCTTTCCGGCGCGCGCACAGCGCGCGCTGCGCACCCCGGCCGCCGTGGTCGTCTTCATGCTCGGCGCCGCATTGTTGCTCACGCTGTACGCCCTTCGGGTCGGCGGCGATTTCATGCACGGCCGGGTGTTGCTGCCGCCGTTGTTCTGTCTGCTCATTCCCGTCGCCGTGATTCCGTTGCGGGTTCCGCAGCGGGCCGAGATCGGCCGCACTCGCGCGACGGCCGTCGCGGGTGCGGCGGGGGTGCTGTGGCTCGGTGTGGTGGTGTGGTCGGCGATCGCCGCGAACACCACCGGCATGCCCGAGGGGGCGGTGGTGGGCCGCTCCGGGATCGTCGACGAGCGGGCGTTCTACGCCCTCAACACCGGCAACCTGCATCCCGTCCGGGCCGAGGACTACCTGGACTACCCGCGCATGCGGGCGATGGTCGAGGCGATCTCCAACACCCCCGACGGCGGGCTGTTGCTGCCGACACCGTCGTTCGACGCATGGGACGTCGTGCCGCCGCCGGGACCGGTGCCGCCGGGCGGAGCCGGCCACACCGTCTACTTCCTCAACCTCGGCATGACCAGCATGAACGTCGGGCTCGACGTGCAGGTGCTCGACCAGATGGGGCTGGCATACCCGTTGGCGGCCCACACCGAGCGGCTCGAGGACGGGCGCATCGGGCACGACAAGCTGCTCTACCCCGACTGGGTCGTCGCCGACACGGGAATGGTGGACGTGCACCCGTGGCTGCCGGCCTATCTGGACGAGGACTGGGTGGCGCAGGCGCAGGTGGCGCTGACGTGCCCGCAGACGCAGGAACTGCTCGCGTCCTCCCGCGAGGAACTGACGTGGCCGCTGTTCAAGCGGAATCTCCGCAACGCGTTCGAATATGCGGACTACCGATTCGACCGGGTGCCGAAATACGAGATTCAGCGCTGTGGCCTCGAACTTCCGCCCCCGCGCGACGGGGGCTGACGCGGTCGTCCGGCCCGCGAATTACATCGACGTCGTTTCCGTCCCGATGGGCCCGTGCCGTCCGTCGCGCGTATCTCGGTAGGATCACAGCCGATAACGGATAAGTAACGCATCGGGGGTGTGGGCCGATATCGAAGCCGACACACGGTTCGTTGACCTGGGTTACCGGGGGTTTGTCAGAGCCCACGGTGTCCTTTACAGTCTTGACCGCAGTGTGACTTGTGACGGCCCGCTCGGTCGTCGCCGCCGGTATCCGACGGGGGACGCGAACGCGGACGCCGCAGATCGAGAAAGAGAGCATTGTTCATGCGTTTTGTCCCGAGGTTGTCGCAGCGCCTCCGCAGGCGCGTGCTCGGCGTGGGCGCCGCAGCCCTCGTTCTGCCGGTTGCCGCCGGCGTCGCCGGAAGCACCGCCGCGCTCGCCGCCCCCGCAGCCGCCGCCCCGATCTCGCATCGGGCACCGGCCGGCGGCTTCGAGGAAGTCTTCGTCGACTCCGACATGGGCCCGATCAAGGTGCAGATCCAGTGGGCCGCCCGCGGCGGTGACGCGGCGCTGTACCTGCTCGACGGGCTGCGCGCCCGCGACGACGCGAACGCCTGGAGCTTCGAGACCAACGCGCGCGACCAGTTCGCCAACGACAACGTCACCCTGGTGATGCCGGTCGGCGGCCAGTCGAGCTTCTACACGGACTGGTACGCGCCCAGCAATCTCAACGGCCAGGACGTCACCTACAAGTGGGAGACGTTCCTGACGGAGAAGCTCCCGGACTACCTCGCCACCCGCGGCGTCTCGCGGAGCAACAACGGCATCCTCGGTCTCTCGATGGGCGGCAGCGCCGCGCTGACCCTCGCGGCCTACCACCGCGACCAGTTCAAGTTCGCGTCGTCGCTCTCGGGCTACCTGAACCTGTCGGCCCCGGGCATGCGTGAGGCCATCCGCGTCGCGATGCTCGACGCCGGCCGCTTCAACGTCGACTCGATGTGGGGCCCGCCGTGGAGCCCGGCGTGGCTGCGCAACGACCCGTTCGTGTTCGCGCCGAAGCTCGCCGGCCTGTCGATGTACATCTCGGCCGCCAGCGGCCTGCCCGGCCAGCACGACGCCCCGCAGGGCCTGGTCGGCGTCTACAACACCGCCAACGCCATGGGCCTCGAGGCGCTCGCGCTCGCCCAGACCCGCGCATTCCAGATCAAGCTGGCCACCCTCGGCGTCCAGGCCCGCTTCGACTTCCCGGCGCGCGGCACGCACTCCTGGAAGTACTGGGAAGAGGAGCTGTGGAAGGCTCGCCCCCAGATCCTCGAGGCACTCAACGCCTACTGATCGCGCCGAACTCCCCGGCGCACACTGACGGTACGCATGCCGCCCCACGACCCGCGAGGGACGAGGGGCGGCATGCGCCGTTTCGCGGATCGTTGACAAAAACCACACCCGTCACAGCGCGGCGCCCCCACCCGGCGCCCGTTCACGTGTAGAAACAGTCTTCGAGACGCGGGGCCCGGTCGCCCGCCGACGCCCCAGCAACGCAGAAAGTGAGCGATGCCGATGCGAACAGTGCTTGGCGGACGTCGAACCGTGCGCGCCCGGCAGCCGGCGCCGCGTGCCCGTCGGGGCCGGCGGGTCCTCGGGGCGGTCGCCGCCGCGCTCGTCGCGCCCCTCGCCGCCGGAACCCTCGCGGCCGGGGTCGCGTACGCGGAGCCGGTGGACCGCAGCGAGCCGACCGCCGTGCAGGCCCCGGCCGGGGTCACGGTGCAGCGCGTCGACTGGCTGACCGACCGGCGCGTGGCCCTGTGGGTGAACTCGCCGACCATGGGCACCCCCATTCAGGTGCAGCTGCTGCTCGCTCGGGACTGGAACATCGAACCCGAGGCGCGGTTCCCCGCCGTCTACCTGCTCGACGGCCTGCGCGCCCGCGACGACGAGAGCGGCTGGACGATCGAGACGGACGCCGAGGCCTTCTTCGCGGACAAGAACGTCAACGTGGTGCTGCCGGTGGGCGGGCAGTCCAGCTTCTACGCCGACTGGATGGACCAGAACAACGGGCGCAACTACCAGTGGGAGACGTTCCTGACCAAGGAGCTCCCGCCGATCCTCGAGGGCAACTGGCGCACCACGAAGGACCGCGGCGTCGTCGGCCTGTCGATGGGCGGCACCGCTGCGATGTTCCTGCCCGCGCGCAACCCCGGCTTCTTCAAGTTCGCCGGGTCGCTCTCCGGCATCCTCACCACCACCACCCTGGGCATGCCGCAGGCCATCCAATACGCGATGCAGGACGCCGGCGGCTTCGACTCGTCGGCGATGTGGGGTACCCCCGGCGGCGAGCAGTGGGCCGCCCACGACCCGTACCTGCTGGCGGACAAGCTCGAGGGCGTGAGCCTGTACGTCTCCAGCGGCAGCGGCAGTACCGGCCCGTACGACCAGCCGTCGGGTGTCCCGGGCGTGAGCACGAACTACGCCGGCATGGGCCTCGAGATCCTCTCGCGGCTCACCTCGCAGGCGTTCGCCACCAAGCTCAACAAGATCGGCATCCCTGCGCAGGTGGTCTACCGGCCGTCGGGCACCCATTCGTGGCCGTACTGGGAGTTCGAGCTGCACCAGCTCTGGCCGCAGCTGGCCAACGCCCTCGGAGTGGAGGTCACGAAGCCGAACTGCAGCGCCTCCGGCGCGATCGGCGACGCAGCGGCCGCCGGTCCCTGGATCGGCGACTGCCTCACGCCGGAGTACGCCGTCGCGGGCGGACGCGTCCAGGACTTCCGCTTCGGCCGGATCTTCTCCTCCACCGACGGCGGGGCCCGCCCGGTGGCGGGTGCCATCGGCGGGGCCTACCAGGCCGCCGGCGGCCCGGCCGGTCCGCTCGGCTACCCGACCACGGAGGAACGCGGCACCCCTGACGGCCGTGGCCGGTTCAACCACTTCCAGCAGGGCTCGATCTACTGGACCCCGCAGACCGGGGCGCACGCCGTGCGCGGCGCCATCCGCGACGAGTGGGCGCGGCAGGGCTGGGAGGGCGGCCCGCTGGGCTACCCGGTGGCCGACGAGGTGGCCACCCCGGGCAAGCCAGGAGTGGTGCAGGGCTTCGAGATCGGCGCCCTCTACTGGAGCGAGCCGTTCGGGGCCCACGCCGTGCAGGGCATGATCATGGGCAAGTACGCCGAACTCGGCTACGAGAACGGCTGGCTCGGGTTCCCGAAGACCAGCGAGATCCCCGTCAAGGACGGTGGCCGGTTCAACGAGTTCGAGGGCGGCAACATCTACTGGAGCCCGCTGAGCGGGGCGTGGTCGGTCCGCACCGGGCCGGTCTTCGACGCGTGGAAGAACGCCGGTTACGAGAACGGTCGCCTCGGCTTCCCCGTCGGCGACGAGTTCCCCATCCCCGGCGGTGTCCAGCAGAACTTCCAGGGCGGATTCGTCACGGTGGTCGACAACGTGGCCACCGTCCGCCCCTAGGATCGGCCCCCGCACACCCGGTGCCGCCACCGCGGCCCGCGACCACCGGATCGGGCGGTGACCGCGACCCATGGGTCCGGTCACCGCCCGGTTCGCATCTGTAGCCTGGGCACTGCCCATTTCCGACGATTGGATGCGAGGACACCACCACATGCCTGCACGGACCCGTTCGAGCCTGACCCGCGTCCTGGGCGCCGGCGCCGCGGCGCTCGCCGCCGCCACCCTCCTGGGCGCCTGCGGTAGCGACGATTCCACGGCGACGAGCACCCCGTCGACGTCCGTGTCGGCGACCACCTCGACGTCCGCCGCGGAGACCACCTCCGCCGAAGCGACGACCACGGCCCCCGGTGACGCGGTCACCACGAGCCCGGGCGAGGCCGCCACCGCGCCGCCGGCGCAGCCGGAGGCCGAGCCCGGATTCCCGGGCCCCACCGAGGTGCCGGTGGACGACCGCGGCCAGGCGTTCCTGGACGGGCTGCGGGAGCAGGGCGTGGAGCCGGCCGCGGACGGCAGCATCGCGATCAACACGGCCAACTACATCTGCGCCGCGACCGCCCAGGGCAGCTCGCCCGAGGAGATCAAGACGATCGTGACCGCATCGGTGGGCAGCGAGGCCGCGGCCGCCGGCAAGGAGATCTCCGAGGCAGAGGCCGCGACGACCGCCGACGTCTACATCACCGTCGCACGCGACACCTTCTGCTAGGAGCGGCAATGATGACGGCCCGAGCGAAGCAACGACGCCGGAGGCGGGGAATCCTCGTCCTCGGGATCCTGGTCGTCCTGGCGGTCGTGCTCGCGCTCTGGTACATCCTCGCGGGCCGGCTCCCGGTGCCCGGGCCGCCGGGGCCGCTCGGGCCCGAGGAGCCGCAGGCGCAGCCCGCATCGTGCCCGGACGTCCAGGTGGTGGCGGTCCCGGGCACGTGGGAGTCGGCCGCCTGGGACGATCCGTACAACCCGACGTTCAATCCGCTGTCGCTGATGCTGAACGTCACGCGTCCGCTGCAGGAGCGCTTCGACGCGCAGCGTGCCGACGTGTACACCGTTCCGTACGTCGCCCAGTTCTCGAATCCGGTGGCGCTCCCGCCGGACGGACAGCAGTCCTACAACAACAGCCGCACCGCCGGCACCGCGGCGACGGAGGACATCCTCGTGCGCCGCTTCGCCGAGTGCCCGCTGACGAACTACGTCCTGGCCGGTTTCTCGCAGGGCGCGGTCATCGCAGGCGACGTCGCGGCGCGCATCGGCGCCGGTGACGGGCCGGTTCCGGCGGATCGGGTGCTCGGCGTGGCGCTCATCGCCGACGGCCGTCGCGACCCGGGCACGGCCGAGACGATCGGCCCGCCCGTCGCGGGCGTCGGCGCCGAGCTGTCCCTGAACGGACTGCGGCTGCCGGGGATCACCATGACCGGCGCGCGGCCCGGGGGTTTCGGGGAGCTCGAGGACAAGGTGGTGGACATCTGTGCACCGACGGACGGCATCTGCGACGCGCCGCCGAACGCACTGAACCCCGGCAACTGGCTCGCCAGCGCGCCGCGGTTGCTCGAGTACGCGAACAACCCCGTGCACGCGCTGTACAACTCGTTCGTCGTCGACGATTCGGGTACGACGGCGACGCAGTGGGTGGCGAACTGGGCGATCGAGAAGATCGAGGAGGCGCCGAAACCGCCGGAGGAGTGATCCCTCCCCGTTGTTACCGGCCGGTAGTGTCGGGGATCACCACCCGATACAATCGTTCCTCGGTCGGCGCTTAGACTCGACCTTCGGTCCTGACCCGGGAAGCTCTCCGGGTCGGTGACGCGCGACCACCGCCACACGAGAAGAGGTTCGATGAGCGCCACCGACGGCTCGGCTGCCACGCAACCGCGGAAGTTTCGTTTCGCCGCGGGTGGCGAGGGCAACGCCGAGGAGGGTGGCGCCCGGCGCTTCGTCAAGCTGGCGCAGAAGGCCGAGGAACTCGGCTACGACAGCTTCATGATCCCGGACCACCTGGGCAACCAGGTCGGACCCATCGCCGCACTTGGTGCGCTCGCCGTCGCCACCGACAAGATCCGCCTCGGCACCGCCGTCCTCGCGAACGGCTTCCGCCATCCCGCGATCCTGGCCAAGGACGCCGCGACCGTCGACGTCCTCTCGGGCGGCCGGCTCGAGCTCGGGATCGGCGCGGGATGGATGAAGGAGGAGTTCGACAAGGCGGGCATCGCCTACGAGCGCCCCGGCGTCCGGATCGAGAAGCTCGAGGAGACGCTGCAGATCCTGGACGTGCTCCTGCGCGGCCAGGAGTGCAATTTCGAGGGCAAGCACTACCGCATCGACGGCCTCAAGGGCAGCCCGCGGCCGCGCCAGGGCCCGCGACCACCCATCGCCGTCGGCGGCGGGGGACCGAAGATGCTCGCGCTGGCGGCGAAGTACGCGGACATCATCTCGGTGGCCACTCCCACGAACCGCGACGGCCGTTTGTTGCTGTCGGGGATCACGATGGACAAGACTGTGGAGCGGGTGGACGTGATCCGTCGCGCGGCGGGGGATCGGTTCGATGACATCGAGCTGAACTGGACCATCACGATGATTCTCGTCACGGACGACCGCGAGCAGACCGCCGAGATGGCGCTGGCCGCCCTCGGCCAGGGCTTCCCCCCGAACATCGAGGTGGACGTCGAGCTCACCGTGGACGAGATTCTCGAATCGCCGTATCTCGCAATCGGTTCCCACGAGGAGATCGCCGAGCAGATCCGGAACGTGCGGGCGAAGACCGGGATGTCCTACGTGGGGGTCTTCCCCACCCAGATGGAGGCGTTCGCACCGGTGATTCCGCTGTTGGCGGGGGAATGACCGATGCGGATCTGTAACATAATCGTGATTTCGGATCGATGGACAGATTCGTGAGATGCACGGCCGGATGCTGTTGAGCTGTACAGGTACGACGATCCGCTAGCGCGAAGACAAGTGCGGGGCGCAACCATGTCGAGTGGTTGTGGGATCGCTTCGACAGGGAGAAGGAATGAGCGTCGGGTTCGAAGAGTTCATCGATGAGAACGGACAGATCGTGTTGCCCGAGGGCAACACTCTGCTCGACCACCTCGAGCAGCATTTCGCCGAGAACGGCGACGATCTTGCGTACCGTTACATCGATTACTCGCGGGAACGTGACGGCGAGGTCCACGAGCTGACCTGGCAGCAGTTCGGGGTGCGCCTGCGCGCGATCGCGGCCCGGCTGCAGCAGGTCACCAAGCCCGGTGACCGTGTCGCGATCCTCGCCCCACAGGGCCTGGACTACGTCGTCTCCTTCTTCGCGGCCATCTATGCCGGCACCATCGCCGTCCCGCTGTTCGACCCCGACGAGCCCGGCCACACCGACCGGCTGCACGCCGTGCTCGGCGACTGCGCGCCCAGCGCCATCCTCACCGCCACCTCCTCGGCGGCCGGGGTCCGGCAGTTCTTCCGGCCGCTGCCCGCCGCGGAGCGGCCCCGCATCATCGCGGTCGACGCGATCCCCGACACCGTCGCCGGCTCGTGGACGCGGCCCCACATCGGGACCGACGACATCGCCTACCTGCAGTACACCTCCGGATCGACGCGCGTGCCCGCGGGCGTGGAGATCACCCACCGCGGTGTGCTCACCAACTGCATCCAGATGGCCGACTCCATCGAACTCAACGAGGGTTCGCGCGGCGTGACGTGGCTGCCGCTGTTCCACGACATGGGCCTGCTCACCGTCATCCTGCCGGCGATCGGCGGCAAGTACATCACCATCATGAGCCCGCGCGCCTTCGTGCAGCGGCCGGGCCGGTGGATCAAGGAGCTCGCCGCCGTCTCCGACGGGGCCGGCACGTTCGCCGCCGCGCCGAACTTCGCGTTCGAGCACGCGGCCGCGCGGGGGCTGCCCAAGCCGGGCGAGACCCTCGACCTGAGCAACGTGATCGGCCTGATCAACGGCAGCGAGCCGGTGACCACGTCCTCGATGCGCAAGTTCAACGACGCGTTCGCGCCGTACGGCCTGCCGAAGACCGCGATCAAGCCGTCGTACGGCATGGCCGAGGCGACGCTGTTCGTCTCGTCCACGCGGCACACCGACGAGGCCCGGGTCATCTACGTCGACCGTCACGAGCTCAACGCCGGCCGGATCGTCAAGGTCGACAAGGAGGCGCCGAACGCCATCGCGCAGGTCTCCTGCGGTTACGTCGCGCGCAGCCAGTGGGCCGCGATCGTCGACGCGGAGACCGCCACCGAGGTGCCGGACGGGCACGTCGGCGAGATCTGGCTGCACGGCGAGAACATCGGCATCGGGTACTGGGGGCGCACCCAGGAGACCGACGAGACCTTCCACAACAAGCTCGTCGACCGCCTGCCCGAGAGCAGCCACGCCGAGGGCACGCCCGCGGACGCCCATTGGCTGCGCACCGGCGACTACGGCGTGTACGTCGACGGCGAGCTGTACATCACCGGCCGCGTCAAGGACCTGGTGATCGTGGACGGCCGCAACCACTACCCGCAGGACCTGGAGTTCTCGGCGCAGGAGGCCAGCTCCGCGCTGCGTCCCGGCTTCGTCGCCGCCTTCGCCGTGCCGGCCAACCAGCTGCCGCAGGTGGTGTTCGAGAATTCGCACTCGGGCCTGCAGTTCGATCCCGACGACGCCTCGGAGCAGCTGGTCATCGTCGCCGAGCGGGCGCCCGGCGCGGGCAAGGCGGATCCGCAACCCGTCGCGGACACCGTTCGCGCGGCGATCTCGGCACGGCACGGTGTGACCGCGCGCGACGTGCTGCTCGTGCCTGCCGGGTCGATCCCGCGCACGTCGAGCGGCAAGATCGCGCGGCGCGCCTGCAAGGCCGCCTACATCGAGGGAACCCTGCGCGGTGGTTATACGCAGCAGGCATTCCCCGATAGCGTATAAAAATTGTTCTCTTTCCCGGGTAGCGTGGTGGGTTGATGGCTGACACTGAAATGACCGTCGCGCAGCTGCGCGAGTGGCTGCGGAACTGGATCGCCGAGGCTACCGGGCAACCGGTGGCGCAGATCTCCGACGATCGCCCGATGGAGGAGTTCGGCCTCTCGTCCCGCGACGCCGTGGCGCTCAGCGGCGAGGTCGAGGAACTGCTCGGCGTCACCCTCACCGCCACGATCGCCTACCAGCACCCCACCATCGCGTCGCTGGCCACGCGCATCATCGAGGGTGAACCCGAGCTCCCGGAGGGAGACGACAGCGCCTTCTACGCCGCAGGTCCGGCCGGCAGGGCGCACGATGTCGCAATCGTCGGTCTCGCCACCCGGCTGCCCGGGCACGTGAGCACCCCCGCGGAGATGTGGGAGCTGCTCACACAGGGCCGCGACGGCATCACCGACCTTCCCGAGGGCCGCTGGTCCGAATTCGCCGACGATCCGCAGATCTCGTCGGCCATCGCCGCAGCCAACACCCGCGGCGGCTACCTCGACGACGTCAAGGGCTTCGACGCCGAGTTCTTCGCGATGTCGCCGCGCGAGGTCGAGATGGTCGACCCGCAGCAGCGGCTCGCCCTCGAACTCACCTGGGAGGCGCTCGAGCACGCCCACATCCCGGCCAGCGACCTCAAGGGCCGCCCGGTCGGCGTGTTCATCGGCAGCTCCGCCAACGACTACCAGCTCCTCGCGGTGAGCGACCCGTCCGCCGCGCACCCGTACGCCCTGACCGGCACGGCCACGTCGATCGTGGCCAACCGGGTCTCGTACTTCTTCGACTTCCGCGGCCCGTCCGTCGCCCTGGACACCGCATGCTCGTCGTCGCTCGTGGCCGTGCACCAGGCGGTGCGCGCCCTGCGCGACGGCGACGCCGACGTGGCGCTGGCCGGTGGCGTGAACATGCTCGTCGCGCCCGCCGCGACCCTCGGCTTCGACCAGCTCGGTGTGCAGGCCCCCGACGGCCGCATCAAGGCCTTCTCGGCCGACGCCGACGGCATGGTCCGCGCCGAGGGCGGCGGCCTCGTCGTGCTCAAGCGGCTCGAGGACGCCGAGCGCGACGGCGACACCGTGCTCGCCGTCGTCGCCGGTTCCGCCGTCAATCAGGACGGCCGCTCCAACGGCCTGGCGGCGCCGAACCCGGAGGCCCAGGTCGACGTGCTGCGCCGGGCCTACCGGGACGCGCGCATCCTTCCGTCCGGCGTCGACTACATCGAGGCCCACGGCACCGGAACCGTGCTCGGCGATCCGATCGAGGCGGACGCCCTCGGCCGCGTCGTCGGCCGCGGCCGCGACGCCGACAAGCCGGTGCTGCTGGGCTCGGCGAAGACCAACTTCGGCCACCTCGAGGCGGCCGCCGGCGCGGCAGGCCTGATCAAGGTGGTCCTCGCCATGCAGGAGAACCACCTGCCGGCGACGCTGAACTACACCGCACCGAACCCGTACATCCCGTTCGAGCAGGCCCGCCTGAAGGTCATCCCCGAGGGGGCCGAGTGGCCGCGCTACACCGGCAAGGCGATCGCCGGCGTCTCCGGCTTCGGCTTCGGCGGCACCAACGCGCACGTCGTGGTCCGCGAGTACACCGGACCCGAAGCGGACACGGAGTCGAGCGAACGTATCGTTCCGTCGGCTGAAGGAGCTGAAGGGCACATTCGCTCGGAGCAGGGCGAGGACCACCCGGTGCTGCTCGCGGTGTCCGCGGCGATGCCGTCGCGTCGTCGCCGGGCCGCCGCCGACCTCGCCGACTGGCTCGAGACCGAGGCCGGCAGCACCACGCCGCTTGCCGACGTCGCTCGCACCCTGTCCCGCCGCAACCACGGTCGCTCGCGCGCCGTCGTGATCGCGAAGACCCGCGCCGAGGCCATCGCCGGGCTGCGTGCCGTCGCCGCCGGCAAGCCCGCGCAGGGCGTCTTCTCCGCCGATTCGCCCGCCGCCAACGGGCCGGTGTGGGTGCTGTCCGGTTTCGGCTCGCAGCACCGCAAGATGGCCAAGCAGCTGTACCTCGAGAACCCGGTGTTCGCCGCGGCCGTCGACGAGATCGACGAGCTGATCGAGGACGAGGCCGGCTACTCCATGAGGGAGAAGTTCCTCGACGACGGCCAGGACTACGACGTCGAGACCTCGCAGGTCGGCATCTTCACCATCCAGGTCGCCCTCGCGAAGCTGCTGCGCCACCACGGCGCCGAGCCGTCCGCCGTCGTCGGCCACTCCATGGGCGAGGCCGCGGCCGCGTACATCTCCGGCGGTCTGTCGCTCGAGGCCGCCGTCCGCGTCATCTGCGCCCGCTCCCGCCTGATGGGCGAGGCCGAGGCGCTGCTCGAGGGCGACGACATCCGGCTCATGGCGCTCGTCGAGTACAGCGCCGCGGAGATCGAGCTGGTCCTCACCGACTACCCGCACCTCGAGGTCTGCGTCTACGCCGCGCCGACGCACACCGTCATCGGCGGCCCGCAGGACGAGGTCAACGCGATCGTCGCGCGGGCGGAGTCGGAGGAGAAGCTCGCCCGCGTCCTGCAGACCAAGGGCGCGAGCCACACCTCGCAGGTGGATCCGCTGCTCGGCGAGCTCGCCGCCGAACTCGCCGGCATCGAGCCGCACAAGCCGAAGGTCGACGTGTACTCGTCGGTCGACCAGGACACCCACTACCGCGCCGGCCACGACCCCATTCACCAGGTCGAGTACTGGACCAAGGGCCTGCGGCACAGCGTGTACTTCACCAACGCGGTCAAGCTCGCCGTCACCGACGGGCACACCACGTTCGTCGAGCTGGCACCCAATCCCGTCGCGCTGATGTCCGTGGCCGCGACGGCGTACGCCGCCGGCGTGATCGACACCCAGCTGATCCAGACCCTCAAGCGCAAGGAGGACGAGCCGCTCGGCGTGCTCACCGCGCTCGCGCAGCTGTACGTGCACGGCCACTCCGTGGACCTGCGCAGCCTGCTCCCGACCGGCGAGTACGCGGACCTGCCGCGGACGGTGTTCCTGCGCAAGCCGTTCTGGCTCGAGACCCGCATCGGGACCGGCGGCAACGCTCGCGTGCCCGGCGCGCACGTCGCGCTGCCCGACGGGCGGCACGTGTGGGAGGTGCGCGCCGACGCCGTCACCGACCTGGGCGAGCTCGCCGTCGCCGCCGCGTCGCAGACGCTCGCCGACGTCACCCTCACCGCGTCCGTCCCGTACGGCGACGTCCCCAGCAGCGGCACCCTCACCACCACCCTGACCCGGCACCTCGGCGGCGCGTCGCTGCACGTGCACGGGCGCGACGCGGCGAGCGGCGAGTTCCGGTTGCTGTTCGACGCGGTCGTGGCCTCCGGTGAAGCGCTGCCCGTGCCCGCCGCGGTGCCCGCGCCGGCCGAGCGGTCCACCGGGCCGGTCGAGACGCTTCCCGAGGTGGTCGAGACCTTCGGCGACAAGTGGAACCCGAACGGGTCGCAGACCCTCGAGGATCGACTGGCGCTGATCGTCGCCGAGTCGATGGGCTACGCGGCCGAGGACCTGCCCGCCGAGATCCCGTTGATCGAGCTGGGCCTGGACTCGCTCATGGCGGTGCGGATCAAGAACCGCGTCGAGTACGAGTTCGACATCCCGCAGCTGCAGCTCGCCGCGGTCAAGGACGCCAGCCTGCGCGACGTCGCGAAGTACCTGCGGTACGCGGTGGAGAACCGCGAGGAGGTCGCCGCGCTCGCCGCACAGCAGGCGGCCGACCGCGAAACCGCCCAGCGGGAGGACACGACGCTCGAGCTGCCTGCGGTCTCGGCCGTGGAGGACACCGGGGTGGTGCACGAGGCGGAGGCGATCCTCGAGGCCGCGGAGGCCGCGGAGGCCGCGGAGGCCGGTGAGGCCGCTGCGAGCACCGAAGCGGACAAGGACACCGACGTCACCGACCGGCAGGCGGTTGCGGAGGCATCCGGCACCGACGTGCCGCCGCGCGATGCCGCCGAGCGGCTCACGTTCGCGACCTGGGCCGTGATCACCGGACAGTCCGCGAAGGGCATCTTCAACACCCTGCCGATCCTCGACGACGAGGCGGCCGAGCGCCTCGCGGCCCGGCTGACCGAGCGGGCGAACGGCGAGATCACCGTCGACGACGTGCTCGACGCCGAGACCATCGAGCAGCTCGCCGAGAGCGTGCGCCGGCACCTGGAGTCGGCCGACCGCATCGACGGGCTCGTCCGTACGCTGCGCCCGCGTCCCGAAGGGTCGGACGCCGTCCCGGTGTTCGTGTTCCATCCGGCCGGCGGTTCCACCGTGGTGTACGAACCGCTGCTGCGCCGGCTGCCCGAAGGCACCCCGATGTACGGCTTCGAACGCACCGAGGGCCCGATCGAGACGCGCGCCCAGGAATACCTGCCGCAGATCAAGGCGATCCAGGGCGACGGTCCGTACGTGCTGTACGGCTGGTCGCTGGGCGGCGTGCTCGCCTACGCGGTCGCCAAGCTGTTGCGCGCGGAGGGCAAGGACGTGCGGCTGGTCGGCCTCATCGACACGGTCATGGCCGGGGAGAAGGTCGAGGACACCCCGGAGGAGATCACCAAGCGCTGGCAGCGGTACGCGCAGTTCGCGAAGAAGACCTACGGGGTCGACGCGCCGCTGCCGTACGACAAGCTCGCCGCGACGGACGACGAGGGCCAGGTGCGCATCCTCATGGACCTGCTCAGGATGAGCGGCACCAGGATCCCCGGCGGCATCATCGAGCACCAGCGCACGTCGTGGCTGGACAACCGGGCCATCCAGACCGCGAAGCTCGAGCCGTACGACGGCGACGTCGTGCTGTACATGGCGGACCGCTACCACGACGACGCCATCGAACTCGAGCCCGCGTTCGGAACCCGGCAGCCCGACGGCGGCTGGGGCGAGGCGGTCCGTAATCTGGAGGTCATCCGTGTCGGCGGCGACCATCTCCAGGTGGTCGACGAGCCGTACATCGGGAAGGTGGGGGCCGACCTGACACGCAAGCTGGCCGACATCGAGGCCACGAGGAGCTGATCGAGTAGTGACCACGACGACGGCCGAGAAGCTGGCCGAGCTGCGCAAGAACCTCGAGATCGCGAAGGAACCGGCCGGGGAGGCCGCGATCGCCAAGCGCACCGCCAAGGGCATCCCCAGTGCCCGGCAGCGCATCGACATGCTGCTCGACCCGGGCAGCTTCGTCGAGATCGGTGCGCTGATGAAGACGCCCGGCCGCGACGACGCCCTGTACGGGGACGGTGTCGTCGTCGGTCACGGCACCGTCGAGGGCCGGCCCGTCGCGGTCTTCTCGCACGACCAGACAGTGTTCGGCGGCAGCGTCGGCGAGATGTTCGGCCGCAAGGTGGCCGCGATCCTCGACTTCGCGCTGAAGATCGGCTGCCCCGTCGTCGGCATCAACGACTCCGGCGGCGCCCGAGTGCAGGACGCCGTGACGTCGCTGGCGTGGTACGCCGAACTGGGCAAGCGGCACGAGCCGCTGTCCGGTCTGTGCCCGCAGGTGTCGATCATCCTCGGCAAGTGCGCCGGCGGCGCCGTGTACGCCCCCATCAACACCGACGTGGTCATCGCCACCGAGGAGGCGTACATGTTCGTCACCGGACCGGACGTCATCAAGTCCGTCACCGGTGAGGACGTCAGCCTCGAGGAACTCGGCAGCGCCCGCAAGCAGGCCGAGTACGGCAACGTGCACCACGTCGCGCCGGACGAGAAGGCCGCGTTCGAGTGGGCCCGTAAGTACCTGAGCTACATGCCGTCGAACGCGCAGGAGAAGCCCCCGATCGTCAACCCGGGGCTCGAGCCGGAGATCACCCAGGACGATCTCGAGCTCGACTCGTTCATGCCCGACGCCGACAACTCTGGCTACGACATGCACGACGTCCTGCTCAAGATCTTCGACGACGGCGACTTCTTCGAGATCCGCTCGCAGGTCGCGCCGAACATCATCACCGGCTTCGCCCGGGTCGACGGCCGGCCCGTCGGTGTCGTCGCCAACCAGCCACTATACCTGTCGGGGGCGCTCGACGCCGCCAGCTCGGACAAGGCCGCGCATTTCGTGCGGGTGTGCGACGCGTACGACATCCCGCTCGTGTTCGTCGTCGACACCCCGGGCTTCCTCCCGGGTGTGGAGCAGGAGAAGATCGGCGTCATCAAGCGCGGCGGCCGGTTCCTGTTCTCGTTCGTCGAGGCGTCGGTGCCGAAGGTGACCGTGGTGGTGCGCAAGTCCTACGGCGGTGGCTACGCGGTGATGGGCTCGAAGCAGCTCGGCGCCGACGTGAACTTCGCCTGGCCCACCGCCCGGATCGCGGTGATGGGCGCCGAGAGTGCCGTCGCGGTGATCGGCCGCCGCCAGATCGAGGCCGCCGGCGACAACGCTCCCGCGGTGCGCCAGCAGCTGATCAACTTCTACAACGAGCACATCGCGACGCCGTACATCGCCGCCGAGCGCGGATACATCGATGCGGTGATCGAGCCGCACACCACGCGCCTCGAGATCCGCAAGGCGCTGACGTTGCTGCGCGACAAGACGGTGTTCAAGAACCCGCGCAAGCACCACCTGCTTCCGCTCTAGCCTTTCGCGCCCGAATCGCGTTCTGGTGGGCCGAATGTCACATTGCGTCGATCGAATCGACCCGATGTGACATTCGGCCGCGCCGCGGGGCCTACCGCACCCGCACATCGGGCCGCGGGCGTTCGAGACCTTGCCGGTAGGCTGCCGCGAGGTCGGCGAGGACGGTCGACGGTTCGTGCCGGATCTGCCTGGGCAGATGGGTGACGACGATGATGCCGTGTCGCTGCATGACGGCTCGGCGCCGCATCGTCGCCTCGTGATCTCTTGCGCTGAGATGGTGTGCGAACGAGTCGATTTCCCACGCCAGAGCCACGGAGTCGAGCCAGCCGTCCGGACGAGCGATCCAGGTTCTGCTCGAGTCCTCGACATCGCGATTGTGCACCATCGGGGGAAGATCAGAGGTGGAGTACAGCTTCTGGGCCTCGATCTCGGCGACCGAGTGCGCGTCGTCGACCAGCTCCTGGATCACCTTGCGGGGCACTGCGGTTCCCCGACTGCTACCGTCTGCCAGCTCGCCTGCCAGGTGGTCCACGGTGACGTCGCCGCGTTGGAGTGCGGCGGAGAACAACGCGCGGCAGTCGTCCGTTCGTGACGTGCGCCGTCCGGCATCGAGCAGGCTGCGCGCGACAGGTGCGATCCGCAGTGTGCCTTTGTGCACGGGTTCGGGTACGCGCCAACTGCGTTCGACGGTGACGAACGAGAAATTGCGACGATGCCGATTCTGCGGAATGAGCAACAGGATGTCGCTCTTCGTCGAAGAGAGCGCGTATCCGTGCAGGCCGAGCGCGGCATGGCCCGAGATCACTGCCTCGTCGCCCCCGTACATCTGCGCTGCCGTCTGTCTGTGCAGTTGCGTGAGCGGGCCGCTGTGCAGCGCGACGACGCCGGGCAGAATCCGTTGCCACGGACCACCCTTCCGGCAACGACCGGAGATGGTGCTACTGCTACAGATGTTTCGAAAATTGAGTGAGTAATGATCACAAGGAGAGCCCGGTGTGGTCGAGGAAGGCGTGGCACAGGTCGTAGCTCGACCCGATCCGGGTCAGTCCGGCCTCGGTCGCCACACGGACCT